>JAOTVU010000074.1 GCA_029863385.1 Acidimicrobiia bacterium | reverse complement strand
GATGAGGCCGAGGTCAGAGTTTGCGCTGGGCATCCCGCAACGAGCGATAGCCGATCGGTAGGGCTCCCGACCGCCCGAGTGCCGCTCGGAACGTCCAGTCGCTGCTGACGAGATGGGCGTCGCTGACGTAGGCGGGCCAGTGCGGTGCCACGGACCGGATCTCGGGCGTGTCGATGGCCGGCCGGACCTGCAGCTCGGTCACACCGGGTCGAAGGTCGCGGAGTGCGTCGTCGAGCACCGGCCGGGCCTCGTGGCTCCAGGGCGCGGCCACCACATGATCCGGGGTGAGGACGTTCTCCTCGGCGGCCAGCTCATGGGCCGGGTAGCCGAGATCGAGGTCCGAGCGCGGGAGACCGATCGGCAGTTGAAACTCGACCGCCAGTTCCAGGTACACGTCGAAGAGTTCGGGTCGGAGACACAGTGCCTGGAGATGCGAACTCAGATGGCTGAGGTCGAAACCCCAGAGGATCGCCCGCTCGATTTGTGCCCGGCCCTCGCGGCGAACCTCCTCCACATCGGCGTGTTCGCCCAGATCAGCGGCGGTTCGGGGAAAGCCACCGTCGCCGTCGAGCAGCGACGGGGCGTTCGTGATCGGACCCCACCGATAGAGATCGTGTTCGGCCAGAAAGGTGAGCGACAGGCCGACGTCCTCGCCGTGATGTTGCGCCGCCGCGGCCCGCGACCAGGGGCACGGAATCTGCAATTCGGCCGAGGTGGCCACGCCGTGGCGAAGCGCGGTGTGGATGGCGTGATTGGCGGCGTTCGATGAACCAAGGCCGTGGCAGGTGATGATGACCAGCCGGTCGGTTGGACCGTAACCGAGCAGATCGAGTAGTCGGCTCACGCCCTCGACGGTACCGGCGGGGCTGCGTCGAACCTACAGGAACGTATCGGCTGGAATTGGCAGCAGGCCGGTTGGACCTCGGCAAGAATGGGCCCAATGACGAGCCCCGCCGAAACCTCCCTCGAACGGCTTCCCGAGCGAATCGTCGGGCCCCGCGTCGAGTTGCGAATCTGGCATCCGGCCTGGGCCGACGAGCTGTCGACCGCCATACTCAACTCGCTGGACGAGCTGCGGCCGTTCATGCCGTGGGCGGCTGAGGAGCCGCTGTCCTCGGAGGCTCGGCGTGAGATCATGACGGCTCGGCGGGAGGAGTGGCGAGAGGGCGGCGACGGTTTCTACACGATCTTTCTCGACGGTCGGGTCATCGGCAACTGCGGGTTGCATCATCGGGCCGGTCCCGGTCTGTTGGAGATCGGCTACTGGATCGACAGCGATCACACCGGACGGGGCTACGCCACCGAGGCCGCCGAACTCCTGCGGGCCGCGGCGCTCGCTCACCCGGGAATCGACCACGCCATCATCCGTCATGACCGGGCCAACCCGGCCAGTGGGCGGGTGGCGGCGAGGGCCGGCTTCGTGTTCGCCGCTGAACGGCCCGCCGACCAGGTGCCGGGAGGAGACAGGATCGAGTGGCTGTGGCGGTCGATGTCGCTTCCCGGGTTCGCGGTCCGCCCGGAGCGTCCTCGTGACGTCGAGGCCATCGCCACGGTCGTCGAGGCGGCATTTGGTTCGCCGGTCGAAGCCGGGCTGGTGGCCGATATCCGGGCGTCACCCCGTTACCTCCCGGATCTTGCACTCGTCGCCGAGATCGACGACCCCGCCACGCCGGAGGGGCGACGCGTGGTCGGCCACGTCATGATCAGCGGGTGTGCGCTGCGGACCGGGGACGGCACCGAGCGACCGATCGTGATGCTGTCGCCGCTGGCCGTTGCGCCCGACGTGCAACGGCACGGTGTCGGTGCCGCCCTCGTTCGGCGTGTTGTCGATGGAGCAGCGGCTGTCGGCGAACCCCTGGTGGTCCTGGAGGGCAACCCGGCGTACTACCGACGGTTCGGATTCGAGCCCGCCGATCGGTACGGGATCAAGCTTCTTCTGCCTGATTGGGCACCGCCCGAGGCCGGGCAGGTACTCCTCCTTTCGAACCATGAGCCGGGCTTGACCGGGACCGTCATCTATCCGCCGGCCTTCGACGGCCTCGAGTAGCGGTCAATCCACGGGCTGGTCGGGGCCGTCGCACACCCCCCACAGTCCTCGTCCCTCCGCCTTCGCTCGCCGTTCGGCGTCGAGGAAGCGGCTGCGGTCGTGGTGATTCGGTTCGTAGAAGGCCGCGGCCGCGAACCCGTTCTCGACGAGGTGAAGGTTGACGGCGAGGCCGTCGTCGGTCCGGCGCAGGTGCAGCAGGAGCCTGCCGTAGTGATCCCGACCGTCGGCGTCGCGAAAGACGTCCACTTGCGTCCCGACCGGGAGGAGGCGTCGTAACTCAGCCGTCGCTTCGGAGCCGAAGCATTGCTCGGGCACGGTTGGATGGACCGACTCGGGGGTGTCGATACCGAGCAGCCGGGCGGTTTCGACCACCGGTCCGAACTGGAGCCGGACCGTGTCGCCGTCGACGACCTCGACGACGGTGACCTGCGAAGGGTCCGCCACGCTGGTTCCACCGCAGCCGATGCCCGTCACAACCAACAGGAGCCAGACCCGTGCCGATGGCAGGGTCCGGCGGGCACCGTCGAACCAGCGCATCGAACCGCCTTCCATGGCCGACGAGCGGCCGCAATGTTGATTGGCGGCAGCAGATTTCGGTGAGATCGCTCGCTGCGAGTGGCTTCCGGGCCGGGGATGAGGCCGGTGACGGAACCGTCGTCACTGTAGCGGCGGCACAAGAGTTGTTCCGCTGTTAACCCCGACGTCACCTCGTGAAGCCCGCTCGGTTACCTCGTCTCCCTACCGTTCGAACAGACAACCGATGCGTTGCCAGTGAGAACAGACGCTGTGCACCGGGCGACGTCGTCTCCGGTGCCATGAGGAGAGGTAAACCCTTGAGCAAACGTCATCTACTGAAGTCATTCGCTTTGTTCCTGGCTCTCGGTCTGACCGCCGCGGCCTGCGCCACCGATTCCTCCGAGGATGCGACGGCGGAAACCAACGAGGCCACCGATGGCTGCGTGGCCGGCAACATCAACATCTCCGGATCGTCCACGGTCGAGCCGATCAGCCGCCGAGCAGCCGAGCTCTTCGAGCCGATCTGCCCCGACGCGGTCATCACGGTGAACGGTCCCGGGACCGGTGACGGCTTCGCGCTCTTCTGCGACGGTGAAACCGACATCTCCGACGCTTCGCGTCCCATCACGGACACCGAGGCCGAGACCTGCGCCGCCAACGGCGTCGAGTACACCGAGCTGAAGGTCGCCTTCGATGGCATCGCCGTGATGACCAACCCGGCCAACGAGGCCGTGTCCTGCCTGTCGTTCGTCGATCTCTACGCGCTGCTGGGTGGCGAGAGCGAGGGCTTCGCCAACTGGTCGGACGCCAACGATCTGGCCGCCGCCCTCGGATCCGACGTGGCGCCGTACCCCGACGCCGAGCTCGTCATCTCCGCTCCCGGCACCGAGTCGGGAACCTACGACAGCTTCATCGAGATCGTGCTCGAGGGCGTTGCCGAGGAGTCGCAGGGTGAGGAGCACCAGGCCATCCGTCAGGACTTCGCCGGCAACGCCAACGACAACATCATCATCGAGGGCATCGCCGGCGCCGACACCAGCCTCGGCTGGGTCGGGTTCGCCTTTGCGGAGGAGAACCAGGATCGGGTCAAGGAGATCGCCATCGCCGAGGAGCCCGGCGGGGACTGCATCGAGCCGACCATCGAAACCATCGCCGACGGTTCGTACCCGGTCAGCCGCTCGCTCTACATCTACGTGAACAACGCCAAGGCGAGCGAGAATCCCGTCATCGTCGGCTACGTCGATCACTACCTCGGCGAGGCCTACACCGAGTCGGTGACCGAGGCCTTCGGTGACAGCGGTTACGTGGAACTGCCGGTCGATCAGCTCGACGCCACCAAGGCGGCATGGGAGGCGGTCCGGGGCTGAGCCCGGCCTCAACCGGTTGATCTCCCGACCGGACACGGCGGCCGCGAGGGGCAACAGCAAAGGGCCACGGCACTCTCCCCTGATGCCGTGGCCCTTTGACGTGCCGGAGCGGGACGGGATCCGCTCCGGTCGGGTTGTGAATCGACCTCAGGCGGCTCGATGAACCAGCGGCATGGCCAGCTGGCCATTGCCCGACTCGATCGGCTCGTCCTTGGGGTGAGCCTTGGCCAGAGCTTCCCGAGCTGCGGCGATGCCGGCGCGGCCGACCTCGATGGTGTGCCGATCAAGCTTCCACGAGTCATCACTGTGAATGAGTTGGAGTTGTGAGCTTGCCATGGTCTCACTATGAGGATGGGGTGTGACACTTTGGACCGACAGGGGGCCCTCGAGACGAAAAATCCTCCGAAGTTCTCAGAATTCCCGTTGAAAAAGCCGGGAATCGGGCTCGACGGGATCAGTCCAGGCTCGGCGGCGGGCGCTACGGTGAAGCGGCATGAGGCCCGAAACTCGCCGTTACGGCATGACGATTCCGCTTTCCAACGTCAGATTGCACCAGCATCGTGACATCTTCCGTCGCCTGGTCGACAGCGGCTACACGGACGTGTGGTCGGCCGAGAGCTCGGCCGGCGACGGATTCACGCCGCTTGCCCTGGCTGCGGCCTGGGCGCCCGAATTGAGGCTGGGAACGGCAATCGTGCCGGCGTTCACCCGGGGACCGGCCCTGCTGGTGCAGAGCGCCGCCTCCATGGCCGATGCCGCCCCGGGGCGGTTCGTGATGGGTGTCGGGTCGTCGTCGAACGTGATCGTGGAGCGATGGAACGACATCCCCTTCGAGCAGCCCTACCAGAAGTGCCGCGATGTGATCCGGTTCCTGAAAGCGGCGATGGGCGGCGAGAAGGTCACCGAAACCTACGAAACGTTCGACATCAAGGGCTTCCGCCTCGATCTGGTGCCCGAGCAGGCGCCGCCGATCGTGCTGGCGGCCCTGCGGGAGGGCATGTTGCGTTTGGCCGGGCGGGAGGCCGACGGTGCCATCACCAATTGGCTGTCGGCCGAGGATGCGACCAAGGTTTCGGCCATCGTCCACGACGCCGCGCCCGATGATGCTGAACGCGAGGTCGTGGCCCGGCTCTTCGTCTGCCCCAGCACCAACACCGACGAGGTCCGGGCCAAGGCCCGCTTTGCCATCGCCGCCTACCTCAACGTGCCGGTGTACGCCGAGTTCCATCGCTGGCTGGGCCGGGACGAGTCGCTCGCCGGTATGTGGGACGCCTGGAAGGCCGGTGACCGCAAGGCGGCGCTGGCCGCCATCCCGGATTCGGTGGTCGACGAGATCTTCATCCACGGGTCGCCCGACGAATGCCGGGATCACATCGACCGATACGTCGACAACGGCATCGACACCCCGGTTCTCACGGTGTTCGACTTCGGTGGCGTCGACCCGGTCGCCGCCATCGAGGACCTGGCCCCCCGCTGACGGCGCTGATGCCCTGAAGCTCAGGCTCGGGACACGGGAATCCAGACGAGCATTAGGTCGTCGACCGAGATGTCGGTCTTCTCCAACGGCACCTCGAACGGTTCGATGGTCTGTGACTTGGTCAACCACTCCGATTCGATGTCGAGAACGGCGTCGGCCAACTCCGCCTCGAGCTCATCAAGATCCTCGATCTTCTCCGCCACCCGATCGCGGGCGCTGTCGAGTCGGGCCTCGCTCGAGGCCTTCTGCCGGCTGCTCGACGACATCCGCCGGGCCGCCGTGGCCAGCCCACGGGTTCGGCTGCGCCCTCCGAGAATGCCGCCCAGCACGGAGGTGCCGATGTCGATCAGCTGGGTGTTTCGCCGTCCGTCGGCCTGCACCTCCAACTCCTCGACCCGGTCCTCGGCCTTGGCCAGCGCCGTCTCCAGGGAGTCCCGCTTCCGTTCCAGCTTGTCGCGGATCTCGGACACCTCGGCGTCCATCCGATCGTCGGCCGCCTCCCGGCAGCGAGTCGCGAACGCCTCCTGCGATTCACCCGGCCGCGAGTAGAGCTTCAGATCCGGATTGACGAAGAGCTGGAAGGTCTCCTCGGCGGCGAGGTGGTTCTTCAGGTCGGCACCGAACGAGCGAATGTCGGACGCCCCGACGTCGAACGGCGGCAGGATGTAGGTCGGGTTCGGCGGTGGGTCGGTGGTGAAATCGCGGTCGTCGAAGTCGACGTTGATCGCCGAGTCGACGTCGAGCCGGTCGCCAGTGAGCGGAATGATGGCCTCCCACTCCTCGTCGTGTCGCAAATCGGCTTTCGTCTCGTCGAACACGAGCTTCACCCTGGCCGCAATGGCGGCGTGCAGGCGGTCACCCGCCGGCCCCAGATCGAGCTGTCCAAGCCAAGGCGCCGAGGCGGTGACGAAGCGCACCGGAAGCGAATCGGGAAACGACGGCGCCACGGCGGATTCATCGTCGGCCAGCGTCGTGGCCGGTGCGGCCGCGGCCACGGTCTCGGCCGGGGAGGCACCCGGCGCAACGGCGGGTGCGGGGTTGGTGGCCGCAGTTGTCGAGGCGGGCGAACCGCCGACCATCTCGGCGGCCTTGTCGGCCATCAGCGACGAGATCTGATCCGAGGTCAGCGGACCGGCGAGGTAGCTCATCGCCCACCGTGACGTGAGCACCGGCATCGTCGACGACTTCGTGGTCCGCAGGAGGAACTGGCGTTTCCCCAGGCTCGAGATCGTGGCCTCCAGGTCGCCGATGTCGGTCGCCCCGTCGGCCGTGCGCAATCCGTCGACCAGACGGGCCTTGTCCTGTTCGGTCTGGAGACGGCCGATCAGCCAGGTGCCGGCGTTGCTGATGGCCTTGTAGTCGAGATCGACGGGGTTCTGGGTCGACAGCACCAGTCCGACCCCGAATGCCCGGGCTTGTTTGAGCAGGGTGAGGATCGGTTTCTTCGGCGGCGGATTGCCGACCGGGGGGGCGAGGCCCATCACCTCGTCGATGTAGACCAGGGCCCGGAGTTCTCCAGTGCCGGGTTGGCTTCGCATCCAGGAGATGACCTTCGACAGGATGAGGGTGACGGCGAACTGGCGCTCGGTCTCCTCCAAATGGCCGAGGCTTACCACCGAGGCCCGAGCCTTGCCGTCGGCGCCCCACAGCATCGAGCCGATATCGAGGGGCGCCCCCTCGGCCCAGGCGGCGAAGCTGGGTGAGGCCAGCAGACCGTTGAGTTTGAGCACCAGCGCCTGACGATCCTTGGCCGGGTAGAACGTGTCGAGTTCGAGCACGCCGAGCTTGCGGATCGGGGGATCAAGGAGCTGCGCCAGTAGGGTCGGCAGGTCCAGATCCGCCCCGGCGTCCCACGAGCGGGCGATCAGGTTGGCCAGCAGGATGTGTTCCCGCCCCGACAGCGGGTCGCTGTCGACACCGATCAGGCCGAGCAGGCCGCTGACGGTCGAGTCGATCTCGTCCTGGCGGGCCGACGGATCGGTGGTCGAGGGAACGCTGAGGCGGCCCAGTACGTCGAGCGGCACACCGGCGGTCGAGCCGGGGGTGTAGATGGTCGGATCGGCTGCGGCTGCCAGAGCGGCCACGTCGTCGCCGCCCAGCCCCCACGAGTCGAGACCGGAACGCCACAGCTCGGCGGTCTTCCCGGCCAGGGCGGCCGTGGTGACCCCTTCGACCCGCGCCGTTCCGGGGTCCATCCATGGCTCGAACTCGGCGGCGGTGAGGCCCGGGAAGGTCAGACACAGGTTGCCGAGATCGCCCTTCGGATCGATGGCCAGCACCGGTATGCCGGCGAGCAGCGCTTCCTCGAGCAGGACGATACCCAGACCGGTCTTGCCCGAGCCGGTCATACCGACGATCACTCCGTGGGTGGTCAGGTCGCCCGAGTCGATCAACACCGGATCCCCGGTGCGGTCACCGGATGCGGTCTCGATCTGCTCGCCGATCAAAAGGTGGCCTGAAGGTCGTTCCATGGTGTTCAAGACTCGCACGTCACGCCGTGGTTCGCACCGGTTTGGGTCGGATTCCTGATCGGCGGTCCGCCGGATCGACACCAGTCGACAAGAACTCGTCTCGGTGCATCTGTCCGAGTCGCCGTGACGGAATTCTCATCTGAGAGTTTGCGTTTGTCGGCCGGATCCGGGAATGCTTGATGGTCAGCGGTGGTTGTACTGCGAGCGGACCCTTGTCCGGTCAACGATTTGATAGAGGAGCGGTTTTGACAGAGCTCGATGAACTGGAAGTGACACCGGTCACCACAATCGAAGAGGCTCTGGCTCTTATCGACAAGGGCCTTGGCGGCTTGACCGAACGGCAGCTGGTGTCGGCCTCCGAGGTGGCCGATCTCCTGCTCGACGTGCGATCGCTCCTGAGCGACACGGTCCTGTCCGATTCGGCCGACATCTAGGTCTTTCTTTTCAGCGTCCCCGCCGCACCGGCCACAATCGCTGCGTCGCTCGGGCCATGGCCGTGCCGATCGCCGCGCCGGCCAAGACATCGGATGGATGATGCATCCGGTTGTGGATCCTGCTGGCCGACACGACTGCGGCCAGCGACCACCAGACGGGCTTGAGCCGGGGAACGGCCTCTGACAGCAGTGTCGCCGTGAGGCAGGCCGAGCTGGCATGGCCGCTGGGAAAGCTCTTGGTTCGAGGGCGGCGTACGGCATGGGCCGCATCGGGCAGGAGTTCCGGACGTTCGCGGGGAATCGCCGTCTTCAGCAGACCGTTCACGAACGCCGACTCGACACCGAGCGCAACGGCCAGCCGAACCGCGTCGGCCCGTCGTTTCGGGTTGACGATCGCCATGGTCAGGCCGATGACGTGCCACGCTCTCGAGTAGTCGGCCGCCTCGCTGGCCCAGTAGAAGACCCGGTTGGCTGCCGGGTGACCACGAAGCGGTGTGAACCAGCTGTCGACCCTGGTGTCGAAACGCGTGATGAAAGAGGGGAGCCCGGCCAAGGGGCCCAAGTGTACAAACGGGTGCCGGGCATCGGGCCGTATCCGGCCCGTGGCCTCGATAAGCCCGGCCCTATTAGAGTGAGGCCGTGACGGCACCAGTCGGAGATCCAACGGATGAAGTCAGCGACGGCGGTCTCTCGGCGGCAAACGCCCGCTTCTACCAGGCACTCGAGTCCGCCGACCTTGGGTTGATGCGGACGGTGTGGGCCCACTCGGAGGAGGCGTCATGTGCCCACCCCGGCCGTCCGCCGTTGATCGGCTGGGACACGATCGAGGCCTCCTGGCAGGCCATCTTCGGCGCCGGTGGCAACCCACAGGTCATCATCACCGAGGAGCGGGTGATCCGACGCGGCACGGTCGGCTGGGTCACCGTGGCCGAGAACATGATCTCCGAAGGGCACACCGGTGCCGCCGTCGCGGTGAACGTGTTCGAACACGACGGACGGTGCTGGCGGATGCTGGCCCACCACGCCGCCCCCGTGCTCGGTCTCAGCTGAACCTCAGGATGACCTCTCAGCCCTGCTCCTGATCCTCCTGCCACTGCTTCAGGAGCTTTCCGAATTCATCGGCCGGTCCGGTCGGAACGATGTAGCCGGTCTCGTCGTTGATGCGATCCCAGTCGTCGCGCACGGTCTCGGCCGTGATGGCGGCCCCTCGATGGACCCCCTCGGTCAGACCGATGAAGAAGCGGGCCACCGTACCGCCTGCGGCCGAGTAGACCGATCCGGTCGTCGGGTTCGATTCGTGGGCCAGCCAGACCACCAGCGGGGTCACCAGCTTCGGATCGAGCTGCTCGGCCATCGACCCGAGGATGTCCTCGGTCATCCGGGTACGGGCCACCGGAGCGATGGCGTTGGCTCGAATGTTGTACTTGGCCCCCTCGGCCGCCATGACCCGGGTCAGACCGACGAGCCCCATTTTGGCGGCCGCGTAGTTCGCCTGGCCGAAGTTTCCGAGCAGGCCGGAGTTGGACGAGGTGTTGACGACCCGGCCGTAACCCTGTTCCCGGAAATGGATCCACGCCGGGCGGGTGACGTAGAAGGCCCCCTTGAGGTGGACGTCGATGACCGGTGTCAGCAGGTCGTCGGTCATGTTGTGGAACGTCTTGTCACGGAGGATTCCGGCGTTGTTGACGACGATGTCGACCCGCCCGAAGGCGTCGATGGCGCTCTGTGCGACGGCTTCGCCACCGTCGGGGTTGGCGACGCTGTTGGCGTCGGCCACCGCCTCACCACCAAGCGCCTCGATCTCGGCCACGACCTCGTCGGCCGGTCCCGTCGATCCTCCGGTGCCGTCGACTGCGCCGCCCAGGTCGTTGACCACGACCCGGGCGCCCCGACGGGCGAACTCGAGGGCATGCTCGCGGCCGAGCCCTCCGCCGGCTCCGGTGACGATCGCCACCTTGCCATCGAATCCGAGATCGCTCATGGCGCTCCTCTTTGATCAAACGCTCAGTTCAGCGGGCGAGTGTACGCCAACACCGGAGCCGCTGTGGAACCTGAGTTTTGTCGTGAGCGTATCTGGCTAGATGTCCTCCGGAGCGAGACCGAGGCAGACCAGGCATTGTTCGCTCCATGGGACGGCTTCTGCCGCTGCCCGGTCGTCTTCGCGGTAATAGAAAGGCTCGGCGCTTCGTGTGGTTCGGGTGTCACCGGCGTCGGTGCCGGACAGGCCGCCGTCCTGCGCAGAGCGGCTCCATGAGAGCGGAGCGGCTTTCCAGTCATCGTCAATCCACCGGAAGGGCAGGTCGGCGATGGTGCCGGGCTCGGTCATCGCGAAGCCGGCGACGAGCCCGTCGGTCAGCAGCTGTCGTTGGCCGACCGGATCGTTGGGGGCCCCTGCGGTGTGACCCAGCGGCAAATCGACGAAAACCGATCGGGGCGGATTGACCCGCTCGGTGATACTTCGAGCCGATGTGAAGGTAATCGTGGGGATTCCGGCTTCCTCGATGGTGCGTGCGATCAGACCGATCGACTGGTGACACACCGGTCAAACGGGCACGAGCAGCAAGACATCGAGGTCACCGGCCTCGTGCAGGCGGCGTACCTGGTCGATCAGGAGCGGGGCGGTCTCGGCCAGCAGTCGCCTGGTCGAATAGATGCCGCCCATGAAGCCGAAGTGGAGCGGGCTGATGCCGCCGACGACGCCCTGCTCGACGAGTTCCCGCAGGCGTTGCAGGGGAAACACGCAGTTCGGGTCGGAACGGGCGTCGGCCTGGTCGTAGGCGAAATGGGCCACCCGCAATTCGGCCGCCGGGGTGTCGACGTCGATGAGCCGGATCGAGGTGTCGTCCTTCGTGTGAAAAGCAATCTGCCCTCGTCGGTACACGCCACCGGAACCGATGATGCCGACCGTCGCCGACCGCAGCGGCTTGTTGATCGGCTTCCACGCCGGCGGATCGGTGCTCTCGGCCCAGCGGTAGTCGTCGTAGCCGAGGGAGGCGTAGAGCTTACGGGTTTCCACGATGTAGTCGGCCGGGGGCAGGTCGGATGACCCCGAGCGAAGTTCTCGAGCGGTCGCAGAGGGCATGGACAAACCTTACGTTGACGATTGGGCCGAATCCAGATGACGGTACGGGGCCGGCTGGTCGAGCGGGCGTTCGGGCCAGCGCCGAGGATTCACCAGCGTGGCTCGAGGATAGTCCTCGAACAACCAGCGGGCGAAGTTCGCCCGGGTCCACCCGGTGGCACCGGTGGCGGCCAGGGCCGCCTCGGTGATCCAGGGTCGGGCCAGGAGGTGCGAGAGCCCCTGGGCGAGACGGTGGTCGCGCCCGATGGTGCGCTGGAGGTCGTTCTGGTATCGATCGCGAACGGCGGTGGGATGGTCGATGCCCTCCGTGACGATCGCGTCGGCCGCCATTCGCCCGCTCTCCAGGGCCTGCCCGATACCTTCGCCGCTCATGGGGTCGGTGACCGCGGCGGCGTCGCCGGCGAACAGAATTCGACCGAGCGCCAGCGGTAGATGGCCGAGTCGGGTTGGAATCGGCCACGCTCGATGTGGTTCCTCGGCTCGTGCGTCGACACCGAGTCGAGCCCGAATATGCGGCCGGTTCAGCAGCTCGGCCCAGAGCGACTTCATGTTCTGGATTCGTTTGCCGCCCTCGCCCCGGACGATACCGAAGCCGACATTGGCCCGGCCGTCGGCCAGGGGAAACGACCAGGCGTAGCCCGGCAACAGGTCGGGCTCGAACCAGACGATCAACTTGTCCTGGGCGTATGGTGACACGTCGGTGAAGTACTGACGGAACGCATGCCAGTCACCTCGATACCCCTCCGGACCGATGCCGAGAAGCTTGCGGGTCGGCGACCACATGCCGTCCGACGCGATCACGAATCTCGTCCTGATCACACAGGAGCGACCCTCGTATCGCACCCCGAGTGTGACCGAGGACTGGTCCTGTTCGAGCTCGACCAGTTCATGGCCCTCCAGCACTTCGATGTCGGCTTGTCTGGCGAGAAGAACGAGCTGATGGTCGAGCTCGGACCGTCGGGCCACGGCGGCGAATGTTCCACCCGACCGGGGGAGCGGGTAGGTCCGGTTCCGTCCCGCCGGGCTGATGATCACAACGTCGTCTATCCCGGTCCAGCTCGGCACCGTGGTGGGATCGAACCCCAACTCCTCCAGCTGGCGAAGCGCGTTGGTGGTGAGGCCGTCCCCGCAACACTTGGTACGCGGGAAGGTCGCCTTGTCGATCACAACGACGTCAAGACCGGCTCGTCGCGCTTCGATGGCTGCTGCGGCGCCCGACGGTCCTGCTCCAACCACCACGATGTCGGTCTTGCGGACAGGTTGAAAATGCTGATCCACTTACGAGCAACCTAGCGGCTTCGGCCGGTTCTGCCTCGGTGCCTCGCCTCCGGCGAGCCCCCGAGTTTCGGCCACCGGGGGCCGGCGGTCAGCCGTCGCCTGTTTGACCGCTGTCGCCGTTGCCACCACCACCGCCGTTGTTTCCACCGCCATTGCCACCACCGGTGTCGGGCGGAGGCTCCGGGGCCGGATCCGGCTCGGGTTCCGGCTCGGGTTCCGGCTGCGCCGTCGGCGCGGCCGGTTCGGGTTCGGGTCGGGTCGAATTGCCGGCACAGTCGAGGCCCTCACCCGGCCGGTACACGGCGTAGACGGTGTCCTCCACCTCGGTGCCGTCCGGGTAGGTGATCAACCGGGGAGTGATGTCGACGCGGCACTGGCGCTCCGACGAGCGACGCAGCGGCAGGGCTTCGACTTCCAGATGTTTGGTCGAATAGAACGACACCGTGATCGAAGTCGGCGTGTACTCGTTCCACACGAGAATGCCGTAGGGCGTGTTGTTCTGCACCTTCAGATCGGGCCGTGGCCACGAGATGGTGGCCTCCCGACCCCGGGGGTAACGGGAGATGTACAGCGAATGCGACTGGTACTCGAGGAACTCGAGTCCGGCGAAGAACGAAGCGTTGAAGAACGTGGTGGCGTACTGGCTGATACCGCCCCCGACCTGCGGCTCCAGCACACCGAGGTTGATGGCGCCGTCGGCGACGAAGCCCTTCTCGACCGTACGACGACCGACGTGGCCGTTGAGCGAGAAACTCTCGCCGGGCCGGATGATGACACCCTGCATGAGGTCGGCGAAACGTTGAATGTTTTTGACCCGGTTCTGGCAGCAGGCGTGGTTGGTGGTGAAGGAGCTGACTTGTTCGACGATGCCGAGCGACTCGAGCTCCGCCACCCCTTCGTCGAAGCCGACCACGGTCGGCTCGAGGACGATGGTTCGTCTCGGCTCCGCCGCCTCCTCGCCCTCGGGATCCTCGTCGTCGGTGTCGCTCGGTGCGATGGGAGCCCGCAGACCGGGCAGCAGCCGGCCGACCGACTCCTCGTCGCAGCACACGACGGTTTCCGACGCCGGCAGGATGACCGGCTCACCGTCGACGATGGTGAACCGGGCCTGTTGATCCTCCGAACCAAGGGTCGGGAACAGCGGACGCAGATCACTGAGGACCCGTGTCGGCTCGAAGGACCAGATGGGGGCACTGTTGGTCTCGACGACAGCCCATGCCTTCAGCATGGCCGGTTCCACCCGGGCGATGTCGTCGAGCACCTGGATTTGAATGGGCTCGGCCGTGAGATCGTTTATCTCGGAGGCGATCGACTCGAGAGCCTGCTGATCGATCTGCGGTTCGGCGACGATGGCTTGGAGCTCCAACCGGTAGGGCGGCCCGGCCTCGATGGTCGACGGGAGGGTTCCGACCAGTTCGCGGGGGCTCAGCGTGATGCCGCTGCTCCCCGGCAGCACAATGAACTGGTCGTTCCCGTCGAGGATCATCTCCGGTTCCACCGGCTGATCGAGCAGGCTGGCGATGACTGTGTCGGCGGCGGCGGTGGTGACGTCTGCGTCGATGGCGTAGCGAGGCTCGATTTCCTCGGTGCCGAACAACGATCCGAGCCAGGTCAGGGGGCGGACAGGAAAGAAGTCGCTTCGGCCGACCCGCATGGCTTCATCGACCATGGCATCGCGGTCGAACGACATGCCGAGGGTGACCGGGTCGGAGGTGACGGCGGTGTCGCCGACCACGACATCGATCGGTGTGGCCGCCAGCTCCTGACGTTGCTGATCGAAGACCTCGTCGAGATCGTCGCGGCTCATACCTTCGAGTGATGTTCCGGCGAACTCGACGCCGCGCATGACTGCGTCCTGGTGACGGGCGAGGTCGACCGCCCACGCGCCGACCAGCAGCAGGTACAGGCCGAGGATCACGACAACGCCGAGCACGAGGAGCCGGGCGGGCGATGATCCTCCGGATCGCGGCTTGTGTTCGGTGACGACCGGCGGTTCTCCCCGGGGGCCGGCGTTGGATCTGCGAGGGGCGGCCAGGTCTGCCATGGCGGCGGTCGTGTCGACCGGATCCGGTAGGACGGGAACCGGCTCGGGGGTGATGGAAACGGGCATGTCGACGATCGGAGGTGGTGACATGGTGACCGCATCGCCGTTCGAACCATCGGCCGCGGGCACGACCAGGGTCGGGTCCTCACTCCCGATGATCAGCTCGTCGGGATCGTTCCGGCCAGTCGGTTTGTTCGTCGTTTCGTCGCCGGGTTCGGTGTCGTCGGTGGGCCGGAAATCGGGGCCCAGGAGTTCGGCCAGCAAGGCGTCGACCGAGTCCGGTTCGACATCGGACTGGTCGAGCGATCCTGTCTGGTCACCATCACCTTCAGTAGTCACCGGGGTCTATTCTGCCACGGCGGCGGCCCTGTTCGTTGTCATCGCCCGCACTGTGATGGAACAGGAACTTTCGAACGGCGGTGGCGATGTGACATGATCATCAGCGGGCTGTCGGCCCGGCCGTTGCCGCCCGACGACCGACGGCTCGTCGACAACTACGGGAGAGGTGTGAGATGACGAAGCTTTGTGAGGGGCGAATCGCCGTGGTGACGGGAGCCGGTCGCGGCATCGGTCGGGAGCATGCACTGATGCTCGCCCACCACGGAGCGAAGGTGGTGGTGAACGACCTCGGTGGTGAGGTCGACGGCAGCGGTGGCGACCTGAGCCCGGCGCAGCAGGTGGTGAACGAGATCACCGAGGCCGGCGGCGAGGCGGTCGTCAACGGCGACGACGTGTCCGACTTCGATGGCGCCAAGCGGATGATCGACACCGCCGTCGAGAACTTCGGCGGGCTTGATGTCGTCATCAACAACGCCGGCATCCTCCGTGACCGGATGCTGACGAACATGACGGAGGCCGAATGGGACGCCGTCATCGCCGTCCACCTGAAGGGCACGTTCGCCCCTTCCCGCCACGCCGCCGCCTACTGGCGGGAGCGAGCGAAGGCGGGTGAGAGCAACGACGCCCGCATCATCAACACCAGCTCCGTGTCCGGTCTCTACGGCAACCCCGGCCAGACCAACTACGGAGCGGCCAAGGCCGGAATCGCCGCTTTCACGATCATCGCGGCCCAGGAACTGTATCGCTACGGCGTCACCGTCAACGCCGTCGCTCCTGCGGCGCTCACCCGCATGACCGAGAACCTCGGGATGGGGCAGGGGAGCGAAGAGGAGCGGGAGCAGATGCACCCCCGCTGGATCGCTCCCATCGTGACCTGGCTTGCCAGCGCCGAATCGGCGCCGGTCACCGGTCGGGTGTTCGAGGCCAGTGGCAAGGTTCTGGCCGTCGCCAACATGTGGCACCGTGGCCCGGCCGTCGAACCGGTCGACGACCCCGTCGGCATCGGCCTGCTGGTCAAGAAGATGATCGCCGAGGCCCAACCGAACAGCGACATGTCGGGAGCCCCCGTGACCGGCCCCGGACGCCCCACACCCTATTGAGCCCGACCACAGCGATCACCGACACGGATCAGACATACCGAGCAGACAAACCCGATCGAGGAAATCCGAGGAGGACCCGCCATGCCCATGAATCCCGATGCCGTCGGCGCCAAAGGCGAACCCCGCCGGTGGAGCTGGACCAGCGACGACTGCCTGCTTTACGCGGTGGGAATCGGCGCCGGAGCCGTCGACCCCGTCGGCTTCGAGCTGGAGTTCACCACCGAGAACACCGCCGGCGTCGAGCAGAAGGTGTTTCCGACCTTCGTCGTGATGGCAGGCTTCAAAGCCACCGGCGGCTCGAGCGCCATACGGGCGGCCGGCACCTGGGACAATCGGATGCTGGTGCACGGTCAACAGGGCGTTCTGTTGCACCGACCGATTCCGCCCGAGGGCGAGGTCGAACTGGTTGACGAGATCACCGGCATCTACGACAAGGGCAGGGGGGCGTTGGTGGCCTCCAAAGCGGTCGCCACCTCGGTCGACGATGGTCGGCCGCTGTTCGAAACGACGTCGTCGGCGTTCATCGTCGGCGAAGGCGGGTTCGGCGGGGACCGGGGTCCATCGGCCACCGTCAACGTCGCTCCCGACCGCGACCCCGATCACTCGGTCACCTACCAGACCAGATCCGATCAGGCGCTCCTGTACCGGATCTGCGGCGACCGCAACCCGCTGCATTCCGACAAACAGTTCTCCGACGTGGGTGGCTTCCCCCGTCCGATCCTCCACGGCCTGTGCACCTACGGCTTCACGGGACGGGCCCTCCTGCACACGCTGTGCGGCTCCGATCCGGCTCGGTTCAGCGCCATGGAGGGCCGCTTCAGCTCACCGGTGCTGCCCGGGGAGGCGCTGACCGTGAACATGTGGGACAGCGGCGACGGCACGGCGGTGTTCCAGACGTTGGGCGACGACGGCCGTGTGGTGCTCGACAACGGCGGCGTCACGTTCACGACGTGACGTCCGGCGGCACAGGGATCTAGAACAGCTTCTGCTGGGGGCGCTCGATGCCGCGGAGCTCGTCGTAGTCGACCTCGAGGAAATCGATGTGGCGGTCGCTGGCCAGCGTCTTGGCCTGCAGCTTGATCTCCTGGGCCACGAACAAGCCCTTGACCGGCGACAGATCCGGTTGCCGGTTGAGGAAGTCGAGATAGCGGGTGAGCTGCTCGACGCCGTCGATCTCACCGCGACGTTTGATCTCGACGGCCACCACCCTGTCGTCGGCGTCGCGGCACAACAGATCGACGGGTCCGATCTCGGTCGGGAACTCCCGCCGTATCAGGCGCATTCCCTCGCCGAGCTGCGCCGGGTCGGTGGCCAGAAGCTCCTGGAGATGCGCCTCGACACCGTCCTTCTGCAGACCGGGGTCGACCCCCAGATCGTGCGACACGTCGCTCACCAGCTCGTGGATGGTGATCGTGAGCGTCTCACCCTTGGGGTTCGTGACCACCCACTCGTCATCGGATTCCCGCACCGTGTTGGGAGCGGTCATCCAGTTCATCGGCTTGTAGGCGCCACCATCGGCATGGACGGACACGCAGCCGTCGGCTTTCACCATGATCAAGCGGGTGGCCCGGGGTAGATGGGCCGTCAGTCGACCGGCGTAGTCGACCGTGCAATCGGCGATGACGAGGCGCACGCGTCTTTTCTAGCGGTTTTGATGCGGAGAGCCTCGCCGTAGTGTCGAGTGTTCCATCAGCGGCCAACCCGGCGGGCCGATCGGCGGCTCCGATCGGTCACAGATCCAGCTGGCTCCTGAATACGTTGCTGTTCAGGATCTTGTCGACGAGTCGCTGGTTCTGACCGTCGAACAGGGCCCAGATGAGGTCGATGGGAAAGATGGAGTTCAGGATCCATCCCAGGAACGCCCGTCCCAGTGCCTTGCCGATGCCGATCGGCTGGTGGTCGTCCTTGCCCAGGAGGGTGACGTTCACCGCGCTCTTACCCACCGACTGGCCCGTCGTGCCCTGACGGTAGACGGAGTTCCAGATGAAGATCCCGATCAGGAGCAACGCGCCGATCCCGCCGAATGAGCTGTCTTCACCGCCGACTGCGACGAGCACGACGAACGGCAGGAACATGATCAGCATGTCGATGATGTACGCCAACAGTCGGGCGCCGATGCCACCTTTCTCGCGGGCAGGGCCCTGCTGGCCGGACCACCCCGGTGACGACCACGACTCCGGACCTGACGGAGCCGGTTGGAACGGCGCCCCGCCCGGGGGAGGTACCTGGGGAGGCGCCTGCTGTGCCGCCGGTTGGGGCGGATACTGCGGATCACCCACCCACTGCGCACCATCCCAGTAGCGAAGCGTCCCGACGGGATCACCTTCAGCGTGGTACCAGCCTGCTGCGGCCTGACCGTTCATACCCTCTCTCCTTGCTCGGCCCTCTCGCTCTTACTTGCGATCGGTTGTGGCCGAAGTCACCATAACCTGCGTTGCCGCGGCTCGATCAACTCCTGCTGACCGCATGCTCCCCGAGCCGCTTTCGGATAAGTTCGCGTCGTTGTTTCAGCTCGGCGTAGGTGAACTGCGAGGTGGTGGCCGGATCGATGCCGAATCCGGCCTTGACCCCGTCGAGATCGAGATCCCAGGTCTGCTGCTGCATGCCGAGTTGGGCGGCGATCGTGGAGCCGTGGGTGGTGGCGAAGTGGGTGGCCACCTCGGTGATGGCGGCGAACAGGTCGAGCTCCGGGGCCAGGCTTGCGGTCGCTCCGTCGATGAAGATGAGGTTCTTGACGTACAGCATGAGTGGTTTGGGCATACGGGCCCCGTAGGCGAGCAGCGCCTTGACGACCCGCTGAAGCTCCTTGACCAGCTGGTCGGGAGCCAGTTTCGTGGGGTCGATCGGCGGACCGTCCAAGCCCAGGTCGGTGATGACGGCCTCGATTTCCACGTCGGATGGCAGTGCGCCGAGGTCTCGAAGCGCTTCGATCTGGCCGCTCACGTTGTTGGTCGTGGCCGACATCATCATGCGGAGAAAGGCGAGGCGCTCCCGTTCGGTGAGTCGCCCGGTGATCCCGAAGTCCATGAGAGCGGTCCGACCGTCGGGCAGGATGAAGAGGTTGCCACCGTGAAGGTCGCCGTGGAACACACCGTGGAGGAAGACGCCTTCCAGGAACCCGATCATGCCGGTCTTGAGCACCGCCTCGGTGTCGACACCGGCCGCCCGCATGGCGTCGACGTCGTTGAAGTTGAAGCCGTTCAATTCCTCCATCACCAGCACACGGCGAGTGACGTGAACCGGGTGGGGACGCGGCACGATGAAGTTCCGTTGATCCAGCTCGGCGTAGACCCGACCGACGTCGAGCATGTTGGCGGCCTCGATTCGGAAGTCGAGCTCCTCGATGATCGTCTCGGCGAACAGCTCGACAAGCGCCGGGGGATTGGCGAGCGCCGAGACGGGGATGCGGCCGACCAGGTGGGGAGCCAGCCAGCTCAGGACCGCCAGATCACGGCGCACGACCTGGTCGATCCCCGGCCGTTGCACCTTGACCACGACCTTCTGGCCGGACCGGAGCGTGGCCCGGTGGACCTGGGCGATCGACGCCGCCGCGACAGGCACCGGCTCGATGTGGCTGAAGATCTGATGCAGCGGGCGGCCGAGATCCTCCTCGATCACTGCGACGATCCGGTCGTAGGGCACCGCAGGCACCTGGTCGCGGCACTTCTTGCATTCGTCGACGAGCTCCTGTGGAAACACGCCCTCACCGGCGCTGATGATCTGGGCCAGTTTGATGTAGGTCGGGCCGAGGGTCTCCGCTGCCTCTCGGATCCGATGGGAGAGGGCGGCACGCGATCGGTCGGTGCCCCGTTCCAGCAGTCGCCACAGCCCGATCGCCCGTCCGAGCACGGCGAGGACGGTGACGGCCCGACGGAGTGGCGGGACCCGGGGCGGAGTCAGGAGCCGTGGGAGTTGTCGAGCCTGTTGCCGGCGGAGTGGATCGACCACCGCCAGCCATTCGGGCTCCGATTCGGCCATCGACCACGGCGGGTCGTCGGAGAACGCACCGATATGGAGGTCGTCTGCTTCTAGTGTCTGCACGAAACGATTGCCTGCCTCAAAACGCCGGAGGTTGCTTGTGTCGAAGAGCCTCGACACCCTGACGATACTCCGGGGACCCCATCATCAGATTCAGTCTTTCCAGGGAATCGACCACCGAGTCGCCGATTCCCCGATGCTGATCGAGATACACCATGTGCCTCGTGGCGGTCACAGCCGACGGTGAGTTGGCCGTGGCCAGATCCTCGGCGTAGGCGAGAACGGTTTCGAGCAGTTCATCGGCCGGCACCAGTTGATTCACCAGACCGATCCGGTGGGCCTCGTCGGTGAGGAACACCCGCGAGGTCAGCAGAAGTTCCATGGCCCGTGTGAGCCCGACGTGCCGGGGCAGGATCCACGACAGGCCGTACTCGGGGGGAAGTCCGAGCTTTCCGTGGGCCGTTGTCAGCTTCGCTCCCGGAACCGCAAACCGCAGATCGGCGAAGCAGGCGAGGGCCAGGCCGATTCCGGCCGCCGGACCGTTGATGGCGGCGATGACCGGCTTCGTCAGGCCGTAGTGAAAGGCGAACTGGTGGTCGAACTGGGAGTCGACGGCTGCTCCCGGCATGTCGGCGACGTCACCATCGGCCCGAGCCAGCCCATCATCGTAGGAACCCCGTTCGACGTGTCCGGCAAGCGCGTCGGAGTCACCGCCGACGCAGAAGGCCCAGCCTCGGCCGGTGACGACGATGGTGCGGATTGCAGGGTCGGTGTCGGCCCGACCCACGGCGTGCAGATACTCGGCGTGAACCCGTCCGGTCCAGGCGTTGCCCCGTTCAGGCCGATCAAGGGTGATCACGGCGCTTCGGCCGCTGACCTGGTAGTCGATGACCTTGTAGTCCATCGCGTCCTTCAGTGCGTCGTCCCTGGTGAGCGACCTCGATCAGCGCTCAGCCGTTGAGGATGGCGAGGCTGGGCTCGGCCCATTCCGGACGGCAGATCAGGAGATCGGGCAGGTAGGGGTCCGGGTTGTTGTAGAGCATCGGTGATCCGTCGAGCCGGGAACAGTGCAGGCCAGCAGCCTGAGCTACCGCCACCGGAGCACAGGAGTCCCACTCGTACTGGCCGCCCGAGTGGGCGTAGATGTCGGCCTGGCCCCGGACCACGGCCATCGCTTTGGCTCCGGCCGAGCCGAGCTCGATGTAGCGCGCTCCCAGCTGCCGGGCCAGCATCTGCGCGGCGGGCGGGCGCCGGGTACGGCTGACGATCACCCGAGGAGGTCCCTCGACCGGATCGGGGAGCTGTTCCGGCGGTTCGGTTGCCAGCGTCAACCGCTCGGCCGGGAGCGCAACGGCTCCGGCGATCGGCACGCCGTTGGTGACCAGGGCGATGTGGACCGCCCAGTCGATGCGAGGTGGTTCGGCGAACTCCCGAGTACCGTCTAGTGGATCGACGATCCACACCCGGCCCGCGCTCAGCCGTTCCCGCCGGTCGGCTCCCTCCTCGGAGAGAATGGCATCGTCGGGGCGGGCGTTGGCCAGTGACTCGACGATGAACTCGTGCGCTAAACGGTCGCCGGCGTCCTTCAACGACCAGTGGTCGGTACCCTGTTCGACCAGTCGTCGACGAACCGACACCAGGAGCCTGCCGGTCTGGGAGGCGATGGCCGCCGCAAGTTGATGGTCGTCGAGTTCTTTGCTGATCGATGGGACGCTTGAGTCGGAAGGCACCTGCGTCACCATACCCGGGATCCGGAGGGCGACTCTCCGAACCGTGGCCGTGGCCGGCTATTTCTTGATGGCCTCGCCGTGCGGTGATCCGGCGGTCTCGTAACACTCGGCGTGATACTGTTCGACACGATCCCAGACACCGTCGATGTACACGTTGCAGATAACCTGTTGGTCACGATGGCGGGCGCGGAATTTGACCCGCTCCCCGCACTCGGGGCACTCGGCGGTGCTGCCCGCCTCGATCAGGCGGACGACGGCTCGGCTCTCCCAGGTCTTCGGCTGCTTTGCCGAGCCCTTCGCCTTCGTGCGGGATTTGCCCTTCTTCTCCGACGGTGCTTTCGACGACGTTCCGGGCTTGCCGTTTGTCGACCCGCTGTTGGTCGAGCGGCCGCTCGACTTGGTGCGATCCTTCGTGGTTCCTGACGCTGAACGGGATGCCATACGTTCTCATCGGCAGGTCACGAATCGACATGAGGCGAGGCGTCGGCTCGCGGCTAGCGGGTGAGGGGCTTGTAGGTGATGCGGGTCGGTCCCGCCGCCTCGCCCAGTTCGGCCTGGCGGAAGGCCTCGTATTCCGAGAAGTTGCCCTCGAACCAGCGCACCTGGGAGTTGCCCTCGAAGGCGAGGATGTGGGTGGCGATACGGTCGAGGAACCAGCGGTCGTGACTGATGACGACCGCACAGCCGGCGAAGCGCTCGAGTCCGTCCTCCAGGGCTCGAAGGGTGTCGACATCGAGGTCGTTGGTCGGCTCGTCGAGGAACAGCACGTTGCCGCCCTGTTTGAGCACCCGAGCCAGATGGACCCGATTACGTTCCCCGCCCGACAGGACACCGACCGGCTTCTGCTGGTCGGAACCCCGGAAATTGAATGAGGCAACGTAGGCCCGTCCGTTGACCTCACGGCCACCGAGGTCGAGCATCTCCTTGCCCTCGGTGATGGCCTCGTAGACGGTGTCGGTGTCGTCGAGCACATCCCGTGACTGGTCGACAGAGGCCAGGTCGACGGTGGAGCCGACCTTGATCTCACCGCTGTCGGGCTGCTCGCCGTCGACTCCGCCTTCGGCGGCGGCGATCAGCATCCTGAACAGCGTCGTCTTCCCTGCCCCGTTTCCACCGATGACGCCGACGATGCCGGCCGGCGGGAGCGAGAACGACAGGTCCTCGATCAGGAGCTTGTCACCGAACCCCTTGGCCAGGTTCTCCACCTCGAAGACCTCTTCGCCGAGCCGGGGACCGGGCGGAATGTGGATCTGGACCTTCTCATCGGTCGGGTTGTAGGCTTCGGCCTCGGCTCGCAGGCTCTCATAGGCCGACAGCCGGGCCTTGCCTTTGGCCTGGCGGGCCTTGGGGGCCATTCGGACCCATTCCAGTTCCCGGGCCAAGGTTCGCTGCTTGGCGTCCTGCTCTCGCTTCTCCTGCGACATGCGGGCCTGCTTCTGTTCCAGCCAGCTCGAGTAGTTGCCCTCGAACGGAATGCCTCGGCCCCGATCCAGTTCGAGGATCCAGCGGGCGACGTTGTCGAGGAAATAGCGGTCGTGGGTGATGGCGACCACCGTTCCCTGATAGTCGGCCAGGTGGCGTTCGAGCCAGGCCACCGACTCGGCGTCGAGATGGTTGGTGGGCTCGTCGAGCAACAAAAGGTCGGGCTTCGACAGCAGCAGACGACACAAGGCCACGCGGCGGCGCTCACCGCCAGACAGATGCTCGACGCCGCTGTCGGCCGGAGGCAGTCGAAGGGCCTCCATGGCGATGTCGATCGTGCGCTGGAGATCCCAGCCGCCGATGGCCTCGATCTTGTCCTCGAGTTCGGCCTGCCGGGCCCCCAGCTTTTCGTAGTCGGCGTCGGGATCCGACCATCCGGCCAGAACCTCCTCGTAGTCGGCGAGAAGCGACACCGCATCGCCGGCCCCGTCCATCACATTGCCCCGTACGTCCTTGTCGGCGTTGAGTTGCGGCTCCTGATCCAGGTGGCCGACGGTGAAGCCGGGGGTCAGACGAGCATCGCCTGTGAAGCCGTCGTCGATGCCCGCCATGATGCGCAGCAAGGACGACTTGCCGGCCCCATTCGAGCCGAGCACCCCGATCTTGGCTCCGGGGTAGAAGGCCAGCGTGATGTTCTCCAGCACCTGTCGGTCGGGCGGATGGAACCGGCCGACCTTGTGCATGGTGTAGATGTACTGAGCGGACATG
>JAOTVU010000227.1 GCA_029863385.1 Acidimicrobiia bacterium | reverse complement strand
CACGCGTACCTGCTGTTCTTCTCGACCCGGGGCAAGGTGTACCGCATCAAGGCCCACGAGATCCCGGTCACGTCGCGCACGTCCCGGGGCACGGCGCTCGTGAATCTGCTGCCGCTCGAAGGAGAGGAGAAGGTGCAGGCGATCATCGACACCCGTGACTATGAGACCAACCGGTTCCTGTTTTTCGCCACCCGGCTCGGGCGGGTCAAGAAGACGCTTTTCACGGCCTATGACTCGTCGCTCAAGGCGGGGCTGATCGCCATCAAGTTGAACGACGGCGACGAGCTGGTGCAGGTCGTGCCCACCAACGGCGACGACGACATCTTCCTCGCCTCCCGTCGAGGCCAGGCCATCCGCTTCCACGAGGGCGACGTTCGACCCATGGGTCGCACCGCCGCCGGGGTGGTCGGCATGAAGTTCCGGGGCGACGATCATCTGGTGAGCTGCGATGTGCTGACCGGCGACGTCGAATACCTCACGATCACCTCCGAGGGCTACGGGAAGCGGACCGATCCGGAGGAGTACTCCCGCAAGAAGCGGGGTGGATTGGGCGTTCGGGCCATGAAGGTGTCGGCGAAGAAGGGTGAGATCGTCGGAGCGATGTTCGTGCGCCCCGAGGACGAGATCCTGTTGATCTCAACCGGCGGCGTGGTGATCCGAACGTCGGTCGACGACATC
This sequence comes from Acidimicrobiia bacterium, assembly GCA_029863385.1. Taxonomy (GTDB): domain Bacteria; phylum Actinomycetota; class Acidimicrobiia; order Acidimicrobiales; family SZUA-35; genus JAHELU01. Next base: position 5,281 of record JAOTVU010000227.1, on the reverse strand, counting down.
TCGGTGCAGGGCCGCGACGCCGGCGGTGTCACGGTGATGAGCCTGGGCAACGGCGACGCGGTGTCGGCCGTGGCCCGGTTGCTCGACGCCGACGAGGAAGAACTCGGCGCCGGCGAGGAGGAACATGTCGTCGACGGTGACGTCGAGGCAGCCGGCACTGACGACGATGATCCCGTCGAGGAGGATGTTGCCGGGGACTTCGAGGCGGTCGACACCGACGGCTCAACCGAATCCGAACTCGACTGGCCGGACGACGCCGACTAGTTCGTTCGTCGTAGTCACAATCTCGATGGCTTCGGCCGTCCGCTGACACTGTCGGATCGAAAGCGAATGATCGATGTCCGATGAAGGTTCGGTGCTGCCCTTGGTGGCGCTGTGGTTGATGGCGTTGGTGGTGATGGCGATGGGCCTGGTGGCCGGGGTCGATGTGGTGGCCGACCGGACCCGGGCTCAGGCCGCGGCCGATGCCGGTGCGCTGGCCGGCGCCGCCGAGGGGCGGTCGGCGGCGGAGGTTGTCGTCGGCCGGAACGGCGCCACGCTCGTGTCCTACCGGGAGCGGGTCGGTGGTTCGCCGGAGTCATTGCTGGTGGTCGACATCGTGGTCCGCTTCGATGACGTGACGGCCCGAGCGAGTGCCGAACGCTACCGCTCGACCGGGGATGATCCTGGATCGAAGCCGGGCGGTCGCTGAAAGGCGACTCGATCGGCGATCAGAGGGCGAGTGTGGCCGGTCCGCTGAGCGTTCTCGGGTGAATCTCCGGTGTCGGCCCGTGCATCGAGTACGTCGAGGTGGCAGAATCGATTCATGTCAACTCGTCGTCGGGCCGGCCGATGCGAGTTTCGGAGAGCTGTCGGATCGGTTGGATTTGGTTCGTTCCGCCTGACATCCGACTTTGCAAAACGTGTCGTAGACTGAGAGCGTTATGGGCCCCAAAGACGAAACATCGGCGAAGGCCGCCGAGATAGGCGACGGGCTGATCGAGTCTCTGGGGTTCGAGCCGGCTGACGGCAAGACGTTCGGGCGAAATGCGGTTGCCGAGGTGTCAGGCCAGTTGTCCGACGCCGGTTTCTCGGTGACCGACGTCCTCGACGGCACATCCGATGATTCGCCGAAGTCGAATGGCGAGGCCAAAGTCGACTCGAAGAACGGTTCCGGGCCGGGTAGTGGGTCCGGTTCGGGCTCGGGCTCGGTCCGGACGGTCGATGGCGACTCCGTGGATTCCGCCGTTGACGACACCGTGGCGAAGGCCGATCCCGATGCGGGATCCGGGTCGAACGGTTTCTCAGGGTCGAGGTCGGGCCAGTCGGCGAAGTCCTCGGCGTCCTCCTCTGGCGGATCGGTGAGCGCGGCGGCAACGGCAGCAACGGCGGCCATCTCGGCGAAGGCCGGGCAAACCGACAAGGGCGCCAGTGCCGGTACCGGATCCGCCGGTGGCAACGGTGCCGACCGTGACGTGTTGGAGCCGGTCCCCTTCACCCCTGATGCCAAGGCGCCCACGAGTCCCCCGACTGCCGACCAGGCTCCAGCCGTGACCGGTGAGATTCCCCGGGTGGATGCCCGGGTCGAGTCCACCCCCGCAGTGGCTGAGCCGCGGCCCATGCTCCTCGACAACCGCAGCATCGTCGAGCGACCGAAGTCGGTTTCGGATCTGTTCAGCGGCGGAATCACGGGTCGTCGCCGGTTGCAGGCCCGCAAGGTGCGCCGCGTGATCCGCCACATCGATCCGTGGTCGGTGTTGACGTTCTCGGTGATGTTCCATCTGTGCCTGTTCGCCGCTCTACTGTTGGCCAGCGCGCTGGTGTTCAACGTGGCGGAGGAAGCGGGCACGATCGAGAATCTCGAGAGCTTCATCCGGGAGCTGGGCGACTACGAGACCTTCGAGATCGACGGTCAGGCCATCTTCAAAGCCGCCGTCGCCATCGCCGGCATCCTGACCCTGGCCGCCTCGGTCCTGGTGGTGCTGCTCACGGTGATGTTCAACCTGCTGTCGGATCTTCTCGGTGGTGTGCGCATCACGGTGATCGAGGAGGAGACGGTGCGGGTGAAGCCGAAGAAGTCCGACGAGAGCGAAGACGAGTAGCTTCCACCGGCGGTATCAACCGCCGGCCGATGCCTTCGCACAGTCGAGCATGCCCCGGGAAACCGCTTCGGTGACGGCCTCATGGCGGCCTTCGACCCCGAGCCGGCTCAAAATGGCCGAGACGTGGTTGTCGACCGTGCGTCGGGCCACGAACAGTTCGTCGGCGATCTCGGAGTTGGTGAGGCCCTTGGCGATGAGCTTGAGCACGTCGATCTGACGGTCGGTCAGCACCGGCATGGCTCCTTCGGCCGACTTGCGTGGTCCGCGGGGGACGCTCTGAAAGCCGCGCCGTCTCAGCCGGTGGCGAATCAGGTCCGCTGTGCGCGTCGCTCCCGTCCTGTCGAGCAACCGCAATCCCTCGAAGGCGATGGAGGCGTCGGTCGACTCGAGGAGCTCGAGGGCCCGCTCGTACGGTTGACCGGCTTCATCCCACAGCTCGGCCGCTCGACGATGGTTGCCGGCCAGCGCCGCGGCCAGCGGCGGCGGGCAGTGTTCGAACGGCTCAACCTTCTCGCCGAGGCGCATCAGATGTCGCAGAGCTTCGGCCCGAAGTCGGTGGTGCCGGTGGCGGAGACCGAATTCGGCAAGATTCCGGGCGGCTTCGAGGAGCGCCTCGTCGTCACCCTGCAGCCACAGGTGTTCCAGCCGGGTGATGCCGGCCACGGCGATCTTCTGCGACTCGCCGGTGTCGAGCGCCTCCGACCAGGATCGCTCCACCAGCTCGGCGGCTCGGGGGTCGCCTCGGCGAGTCCAGATTCGGGCCAGGGCGGCATCGGCGCTGGTCTTGATGGCACCCGGGTCGACGGCTTCGGCCAGGCAGTCGTTGATCACCGTCTCGGCTTCGTCGGTCCGTCCCCGCTGTATGAGGATGTGAGCCCGCTGCACACGGGCGTGGAACACGATGTTGTCGAGTCCATGGTCGTTGGCGAAGCGTTCGCTCTCGTCGATGTAGTGCTCGGCTCGTTCGATATCGGCGGCCAGACGGCATTGAACGGAGTAGTTGTAGAGGTTGGCGGCGTGTCGTTCGGGCGGACCGTGAACGGCGCCGAGCTCGATGGCGCGGTTCATGTCCTGCTCCCCCTCGGACGTACAGACGTTGGTGGCGATGGCCCGGAGGCCGAGTCCGTGGACCAGTTCGTGCATCATCTCGTTGGCCTCGGCCACCGCAACGCTCTCCGCCGCGAGGTCGATGCTCCGGTCGAGGTCGCCGTCCAGGAACGCCGCACCGGCCAACATCGTGTTGCACGCCACCCACTCTTTCGACGCGGAATCGTCGCTCAGGAGTTCCTGCGCCTGCCGGATCGCCTCGGTGGACCGTTGGCGGTCCCCGACCAGACGGCGTGTCGTGGCCAGGGTCAACAAGGCGGAGGCCAGCGTATGATCGTCGGCACCGTCGTCGGTTAACACCGCAACCGCTTTTTCGGCGTGGACGACAGCCTCGGCGTGATTGTTGGTCACCTGGCCGGCCCGGGCCGCCTGCTCGTGCAGTGTCGCAATCTCCCGAGCCGACAGCTCGGTGGTGCATTCGAGCGCAATGCGGGTGAGCCGCCAGGCCTCCCGGTGGTTGTTGGGGGCCAGACCGTCCTCGAGCACTTCCAGCGCGAACCGGGTGGCCCGTCGAGCGTCGCCGGCGGCCCGGGAGATGTGCACCAGCGAGGTCGGGTCGGCCCCGACTTCGAGTAGCGCCGAGAGCACCTTGTTGGTGGCCTCCATCCGTTCACTGAACGACATCGACGACATCACGGCGTTGCGGCCGAGCTCGTGCCGGAATCGGATGCGATCGGCGGTCGAAACCAGCAAGCCTGATCGCTCCGCCTCGTGCAGCGCATCGGCGGCGTCACCGAACAGCACGCGGGCCGCCGCCGCGTCCACCCCTTCAGGTAACACCGACAACATTAGAAGCACGGCCCGTCCTTCCGCCGACAGTCGCTCGGCCCGGGCCACCAGCGTCGCCCGTGCCGAGCGGGCGGCGTCCTCGTGATCGGCTGTCAAAAGCTCTCGGACCAGGAACGGATTGCCCCCGGTCACCGAGTGGAGGTGGCCGGGATCGAGGGGCGAGTTCCGGGCCAGGTCGGCCACCGCCCCGGGCGACAGCGGAGCGAGGTCGATGCGGATCGGCGCACAGCTTGTTGGACCGGTCAGCAGGCGCCGGACGGGATGCGTTCTGGTGATCTCCTCGTCTCGGAGGGTGATGACCATCATGGCGTGCATCGTCACGATGCGTCGGGCCAGGTATCTCATCACGTCGATCGAGGCGTCGTCGGCCCAGTGGGCGTCTTCGATCACGACCACGGCGGGGCGTGACGGTCGGTCGAGGATGGCGGTCAACGCCGAGAGGAGGTCCTCCCGGTTGGGTCCGGACACCACCTCGTCGGGCAGCAGGCCGCTCGATTGGGCCATGTCCCGAAACGGGCCGAATGACCGTGGGGCGAGGAGATCGTCACATCCACCATGGAGGATGGTTGGTGGCTCGGCGTGTTCCGCAGCGAGGAAGGTCTGGACGAGGCTGGTCTTTCCCAGACCGGCTGCGCCGCAGATCATCACCGTGCCGCCTGCTCCACGCCGCGCCCCCTCCAGGCAGTGGTCGAGCAGGTCCAGCTCGGCCGATCGCTCGAGGAGCCGCACCGGTGACCGATTGTCGATGCCGCCGGCACCGGGTGTTGTTGTTTCCGCCATGTCCACGGCCCTCCACACGTGTTCCTCTTGTCTACCCCAGCGCGGCGAGCGTGCCCTCGCAGGTGCGAACGACGACCGTCGCGGCGTTGACCACTTCCCTGGAGGCGAGTGGGTGTTCGCCTCGTCGTCGCCACTTGTCGATTGCGGCCACCAACTCACGACGAACCGTGTCGGGATCGGCGTCGGAGTCGAGGCCCAGGCGATCGGTCGGATGGTGACCGTCAGTGCCCAGGAGCCGTTCCATCTCCGCCCCGTCGTCGACTGTGAGATCGAGAAGGCCGCGGCGGTAGTCGTTGAGCAGCCGGATCTCGGCCATGGCGTGCGCTCCGGAGCGGATCCGCTCGACCTCCGGAAGGAACTCGTTTTGCACCTTCGGCCCGGACACGGCCAGCAAGCGCTCGACGGCGGCCAGCGCGGAGCGGGCCTGCAGCACGTTGCGCCGTGCCGCGAACCGTTCGAGCAGATCCTGGCGGAGTTCGACGATCCCGCTTTTCTTCTCCAATGCTTCGGCCAGCTCGCCGGCC
>JAOTVU010000073.1 GCA_029863385.1 Acidimicrobiia bacterium | reverse complement strand
GCGTGGTTGTGGTGGTTGGCGGTGCCGTGGTTGTGGTGGTTGGCGGTGCCGTGGTTGTGGTGGTTGGCGGTGCCGTGGTTGTGGTGGTTGGCGGTGCCGTGGTTGTGGTGGTTGGTGGTTCCGTCGTTGTGGTGGTGGTTGACGGTTCCGTCGTTGTTGTGGTTGTCGGCGGTTCCGTGGTTGTGGTTGTGGTTGGTGGTTCCGTCGTGGTTGTGGTGGTTGGCGGTGCCGTGGTTGTGGTTGTCGGCGGTGCCTCGACGGTGATGCTCAGGCTCACCGCAGCCGTCGGCGCGTCGCCATTCGTTCCCGATCCATCCGTCGAGTTTCCGGCCCCCCACATCACGTAGGTGCCGGGTGCTGTGGGTGCGGTCCATTCGAAGGTCCACGAAACCGATGACGCACCCCCAAACGACTGGGGAGAGGAGTGCACGACTTCACCGCTGCCGAGCGCCGATCCCGGTCCGGCGATCAGGGTGCCATCATCGATGGACACGTTGAAACCGCTGTCGACGGCCGGTCCGCCGGAAACGGTGAAGGTGTAGCTGTTGGTCGAACCAGGAGCCACGCTCACCGCTCCGGTGAGAGCGGCCGACGAACCGGTGGCGCCACTGTGACAGAAGGAACAGGTATTGCCGCCGGTGGAGGGGTTCCCGGAGTACCCGCTGATTCCGCCGGATCGGGCGTCTGCGCCGCCGGCGAAGAGCATGATGATGGCCGCCGCCATGATCGGAATCAGTAGGGTCCCGACTTTCAGCAATATATTGGACTGGGGCTGGCCGGGTTTCCGGGAAAGCCCAACAGTACGAGCTTGTTGCCGCAATTTCGCCATTATTACTCCTACTCGCCGGAGAATCTGCTCTCGCCCCTGTCATCACCTTCGCCAAGCTTGTGAAAGATTGCACAAGTCTGGCGGTCGTACTCTAGCACTTCCATGTCAGTCATTCAAGGTATAAGGGCGTCGCCCGAGTGTGCCATCGGGCATTGGAGGACGGTTACGGTATTGGAGGACGGTGAACTGCGGCCCTGCCGCCACGCGTCCTCGATGGCGGTGGAGTTAAGGTCAACGAAGCCCGCTCTCAAGCCGTACGGTCAGTCGTGCAACCACTACTCTGCCTCCCCATCATGGACTCCTCATCGTCAGCCGATCTGGATGAAGTTTCGGTCCCTGCGGCCCGGCTGGATCCAAGGTCGATCCCCGAAGCGTCGGCGATCTCGTCGTGAACCGCACCAGTAAAACCGGCCCGATGCACGCCAGGGCAAGGGCTCGGTTGCTCCATCGCCACGGTCCGGTGCCGCTGCGGTCGGTGGCTTTGCCCTCCGAGCACGGAGGCTGGAGTCTCACCGCCGAACCGGCGCTGCTCGGTCTGTTGGTGGCGTGGTCTGTGCCCGGACTCGCGCTGGCTGTCGCAGCCATGGTGGGATTCGTTGCCCGGACGCCGCTGAAGCTCGTCCTCGTCGATCGATTCCGGCACCGCCGGCTCGACCGTACCCGCCTGGCCGCGCAGGTGGCAGCCTGCGAGTCGGTCATCGTGACGGCGCTCGTCATCTACGCTGCGATCGCCGGACAGTCCTTCTGGGCGCCGCTGGCGCTCGCGGCGCCGCTCGTTGCAGTCGAATTGTGGTTCGACATGCGGAGCCGCAGCCGCCGCCTGATCCCCGAGTTGGCCGGGTCGATCGGGATCGGCTCGATCGCCACGGCGATCGCACTTGCCGCCGGCACATCCACGAAGATCGCCTGGGGATTGTGGGTCGTGATCGCGGCCCGCTCGGTCGCGGCAATACCCTACGTACGAACCCAGATCCTCCGAACCCGCTCACGGCCCGGACCTCGTTGGCACAGCGACATCGCCCAACTGGTCGCCGTCGCGGTGGCACTGTTGGGATGGACGATCGACATGGTGCCCTCCGCAGCCGTGGTCGCCATCGCGGTGCTTGCCACCATCCACCTTGTTGCCATACGGCTGGAACCACGGCGTGTCATGGTCATCGGGGTCCAGCAGCTGATCTTCGGGATCGCCGTGGTCCTCACCACTGCCATCGCCCTCTCCTGACGACGATCCCATGACAACGGGCCAGATGCGTTCACTGCCCCTGACGCCTCCGACGCCCGCCCGGTGGCTCCGCTGAGGCCGTCGCCGTGCCAGGTGACCTCGGGCGTTGATCTTCTACTCTGTGTTGATGACCCGCACCGAGATCAACGCCATAACGTTGGTGGTCACCGACATGGCCCGATCGGTGGGGTTCTACACCGACCTCGGGTTCACCCTCGCCTACGGCGGCTCGGACGCTCCGTTCACAACGCTCGCATGGGGGGTGGACGAGCCGCTCAACTTCGTCAATCTCCAGCTGACCGGTGAGACACCGGGCACCGGGTGGGGCAGGGTCATCTTCTTCACCCCCGAACCCGATCTTGTCCACGCCACGGCGATCTCAGCGGGGCACCGTCCCGAGTTCGCCCCTCGGGACGCCCCGTGGAATGAGCGCTACTTCCACATCCGTGACCCCGACGGGCACGAGCTGAGCTTTGCCGTTCCTCTCGCCGGCCAAGGCCCCTCGACCTGACTCAGCCCGCAGGAGGCAAGGTTTCGCAAATCGTTGCCGCCACGTCGGAGAACCGTGAGATGCGTTTCGTACGTTCGTTCCAGGACCCGATCCGGGTCCGCTCGCTGACAAAGGAACGAAAAAATGAAGAAGCTCATGCTGTCACTTGCGCTGGTCGCAACGGTGCTGCTCACCGCCCCGGCCCTTGCGTCGGCCGGAGTCTCCGGCCCCGCCTTCTATGTCGACGGTGAACTCTACCGCACCGTTGGAACCCCGACCGACCTGTCCGGAACCGGAGCACCGGCTCACAGTTTCGACACGATCTACGCCATTGCCGGACAGCCCAACGTGGCCACCGCTGCCCCCGGCGACGCCGGGTACAACGGCGGCCGTTGGATGGTCCACGCTGTGAACATCCCCGACTACGACGCGGCCCTTGCCGTCGCCGATGGGAACATGAGCGGCGATCTCGACTCGTACGCCGAGGTCCGAGCTGCGTTCGATGCCGGTTTGGCCTCCGACGGTGGCGTGGTTCGCTCGTTCGAGTGCCCGGTCATCCCGCTACCCCGCCGGTAGCCGAACCGATGCCGTCCCGCCATGCCCCCGCATCTACAGTCGGGGGCATGGTGAGGTTCGTTCGACGATGGTTCGGTCTGGACCGCCGGTTGTCTCGAGCCGAGCTCATCGACCGCAAACACCGGCTCCAGGGTGAGATCGACCAGCTCAACCGTCGAATCCGAGCAGGGACGCGGCGCGGCGAAAACGTCGCGCCGCTTCAAGCTCGTGTCGAGCAGCTTCGAGATGAGCATCATCAGACCAGACTGCGCATCGACCGGACCCCGTGACCCTCGGTGCATGAGCCGGCGGCGCACACGGAACCGCCACCCTCAACCTACCGGAGGGTAACTCGATGCTCTAGAGTCTTGGTGATGGAAACCCGCAACGTTGCGAGATGTTCCGGAGTTTCGGCCCCGATGGCCGAAACTCGGTGCGACGGGCTCCGTCCGTCGCACCTACAGTGAATGAGGGTCACAGCGAGCCGCTGTGGGCAAGCGTTCGACAGAAGGGGATTCACATGACCGACGCCGCAGCCATCTCGGAGGTCGTAGCCGGCCAGACCATCACCACCGAGTTCCTGAAGACCGTGGGCCAACACGGTGACCTGGTGGCGCTGCGGTGGAAGGATCCCGAATCCGATGCCTGGCACGAGATGACCTACTCGGAGTTCGCCGACGCGGTGGCCCGAGCCGCCGCCGGATTGGCAGCCCGGGGGCTCGGCGCCGGCGACCGGTTGATGTTGATGATCCGCAACCAACCCGAGTTCCATGTGCTCGACACCGCTGCTCTCTTCGTCGGGGCCACTCCGGTCTCCATCTACAACTCCTCGTCGTCGGACCAGATCGAGTATCTCTGCAACGACGCCGGAGCGGTCATGGCGATCGTCGAGGATCGGGGCTTCCATCAACTGTTCGAGAAGGCTCGGCCGTCGATCGACTCGCTCGACAAGGTGGGCATCCTCCGAGCCGGTGGCGACGGCACGTCCGCCGACTTCACCTACGACGACCTGCTCGGCCACGATCCCATCGACCTGGACGAGGCGGCGAAGGTGGCCAAACCCGATGACCTGGCCACGCTCATCTACACCTCGGGCACCACCGGCCCGTCGAAGGGCGTGATGCTCGATCATGCCAACATCTGCTGGACGCTTGAATGCCTCAGGCGGGCGTTCGATCTCGACAGTCACGCCGGCAAACGGATTGTCAGCTATCTGCCGATGGCCCACATCGCCGAACGCATGACCAGCCATTACCAGACGCTGTTCCTCGGGTGCGAAGTGACGTGCTGCCCCGACCCCACCCAGTTCGCGGCCTATGCCGGTGAGGTACATCCGAACCTGATGTTCGGTGTACCCCGAGTGTGGGAGAAGATCTACAGCGGCGTCCAGGCCGCCTTGGCCGCTGATCCGGAGAAGAAGAAGGCGTTCGACGACGGGGTGGCGGCGGCCGCTCCCATCGCCGAGAAGATGACATGGGGAACCGCCACGCAGGAGGAGATCGAAACATACGAGTTCCTCGATGCCGTCGCGTTCTCCACCGTCCGAGGTCTCGTCGGCCTGGATCAGCTCGACGCTGCCATCACCGGGGCCGCTCCGATCCCGGCCGAGCTGTTGAGCTGGTTCCGCACGATCGGTGTGCCACTGTCGGAGATCTACGGGCTGTCGGAGACGTGTGGTCCGATGACCTGGGAGCCCTACAAGGTCAAACCCGGTTACGTGGGTGTGGCCTGCCCCGGTGTCGAGGTGAAGCTCGCCGACGATGGCGAGGTGTTGTGCCGAGGCGGGAACGTGTTCCGCGGCTACCTGAACCAGCCGGAGAAGACAGCCGAGGTGCTCGACGACGACGGCTGGTTCCACTCCGGCGACATCGGCGAGATCGACGAGGACGGCTACGTCAAGATCGTCGACCGCAAGAAGGAGCTGATCATCACCGCCGGCGGCAAGAACCTGTCGCCGTCGAACCTCGAGGCCCAGCTCAAGCTGATCCCGCTCGTCGGTCAGGCGATCGCCATCGGCGACAACCGCCCCTTCGTGTCCGCACTGGTGGTGCTCGACCCCGACGTGGCGCCGGCGTGGGCGGCGGCCAACGACATCGAGTTCGAAACGCTGGAGGAACTGGCCGAGCACCCGAAGGTGGTGGCCGAGATCGAGGGTGCGCTGCCCGAGGTGATGGCCGTTTTCAACAATGCCGAGCGGGTCAAGAAGGTGAAAGTACTGGGCGAGGAGTGGCTGCCCGACACCGATCTCCTGACACCGACCTCCAAGCTCAAGCGGCGGGGGATCCACGCCCGCTACGCAGACGAGATCGAAGCGCTCTACGCCTGACGGCGTGATGGACTGTCCGCCCGCGCCCGGCTACAGGCGGTAGGCGGACACGTCGAACGACGGTTGCCGGTCGAGCGTGATCTCGGCCAGCAGCCGTCCACACAACGGACCCATGGTGAGCCCTCCCGCTCCCAGGCCGGTGCCGATCACGAGACCGCCGACCTCCGGATGACGGCTCAGCGTCGGCAACCCGGACGCAAGCGGACGGAGCCCGACTCTGGTCTCGATGATCTCGGCGTCGGCCAGACCGGGAGCGATGGCGAGCGCCGCCTCCAGTACCTGAGCCTGGCCGCCGGCGGTGACCCGGGTGTCGAACCCGGAGTCGGTTTCCCGCGTTGCGCCCACCACGACCCGTGAATCCTCGAAGCCGAGCAGATACTGCAAACCAACCGGCATCAGAACCGGCCAGGTACTGGTGTCGGCATCGACCCGTAGATGCAGGATCTGACCTTTCTGCGGTTCGACGTCGACCGACATGCCCGGTCCAAGCGGCTCCAGAAGCTCGTTGGTCCACGCGCCACCGGCCACCACCACCTGGTCGGCTTCGATCGTTTCGTCGCCGACCCGGACACCGGTGACCCGGTTGTCGTCGACCGTCAGCTCGGCCAAGCCGGGTCGCACGAGCCAATCCTCCGGGGTGGCGTCGAGCATCGCATGGGCCAGCAGCCGACCGTCGACCCGGGCCGCCCCCTCGATGCGGAGCGCATCGACGCCGGGCCGCAGGAGCGGAAACTGCGACCGGGCCTCGCGATTCGTGATTCTCGTGACCGCACCGACCTCCGGCCGGCCGGCGGCCCGGCGCAAGGTGCGCTCCTGTGCCGCGTCGAGATCCTCCTCGTGGTCCGACACAACCAGCGCCCCGACTCTCCGGTAGCCGATCGAACGCTGCCGATACTCCTCGGCCGCCAGCTCGGCGATCAGCGTCGGGTAGTAGCCGGCGCCGGCCAGATAGAGATCGAGGTAGGCGCCGGTCGCGGTGATCGACGGCCACGGGCACACGATGCCGGCACCCGCCAGTGTGGCCTGGCCCCTGTGGGCCCGGTCGATCACCAGCACGTCGACGTCGGCACCGCCGGTGATCTCGGGCCGGTTGAGATGATAGGCAATGCTCGCTCCGACGATTCCGCCGCCGATGACAACGATCTGCATCACAGGACTCCTGTCAGCTCGCCGGGATCATGAACCGGTCGAAGAACTCGGTCAGCTCGTCGTAGCCGTCGAGCGGTAACACGTGGGCCACATGTTGATCCGGCCGCACGACCACCAGCGCTCCGGCCTCCCGGTCGACGCCGCGCTGATCGAAGATGTCACGGCCGCCGGCTCCCGGTTCCTTGAAGTCCGGGCAGAACACCTTCTCATAATCGACGAGGCCGAGCCTGCCCTTCATCGGCCGCAGGATCGGCGGCATCTGCCCGATGGTGGTGTCGGCGTGGCTCCGCTGGACAACACCCCGCACATCGATAACCGAGTCGATGTCCCCATCGGACGGGGTGTACCGGATGACGGGGGAGCGGCTGCTGTCGGTCAGCCAGGCGCACAGGGCGGCCAGGCGGGAGTCGGGATCGTCGGGCACCGCCGCGTCGGCGAAGGCGAACAGCCTCCACCGACCATCCGCGGTGACGGTGTGGCCGAGGTGCACCGGTTTGGCGTCGGCCAGTCTCACCACGCGGGCCGAGTGGAAGCGGGTGCCGATCTCGAAGCCGTGCGCCAGGTGCTGGTTGGTGGGCTCGCCGACGATCATCGACGGCGAATACGTCGTCGCCGTTCCCGCCGTGAAGTGACCCTGCTGCTGGAAGTAGCGCTGGAACTCGGCGGGGTCGACGGCTTCGTCGTCGTCGCCCGACTCGGTGGTTTTCGGCGGCGCGCTGAACATCGTGGCCAGCTTCCGGTCGAAGTCGATCAGCAGCTTGGCCAGCCCCTGCCGCTCGGCCGTGTAGGTGTGCAACAACTCCGGTCGGGCTTGACCGCGGAGCACCGCGGCCAGCTTCCAACCGAGGTTGAAGCTGTCGCGCATCGATACGTTCATACCCTGGCCGGCCTTGGGGCTGTGGGTGTGGCAGGCGTCGCCGGCGATGAACACCCGAGGAAGGCGCTCATCGATCGCAGTGTCGCCGTCGTCGTCATCGTCGAGCCCGACGTCGTCGAATCGATCGGTCAGGCGCTGGCCGATCTCGTACACCGACCACCAGGCCACCTCTTTCACCTCGAGCGTGTACGGGGCCAGGATCCGCTGACCGGCGGCGATCAGGTAGTCGATGGTGATGTTGCGGTCGGCGACCCGCTCGTCGGCATCGAGTTTGTCGAGTTCGATGTAGAGGCGGAACATGTAGCCGCCCTCCCGGGGGATGACGAGCAGGTTTCCCTGGTTGGCCGAGTGCACGATGGCCTTGAACCGGATGTCGGGGAAGTCGGTGACGGCGAAGACATCCATGACACCCCAGGCTTTGTTGGCGGCGTCACCCCGGAGGGTGCGGCCCATCAAGCGCCGGACCGAGCTGCGGGCACCGTCGCAGCCGACGACGTACCGAGCCCGAACCTCCTCGATCTCCGACTCGCCGTCGGTGCCGAGCACCGGTTCCCGGTCGGGGCCGATGCGCTCGAAGCGGGCGACGACGGGGGTGTCGTCGTCGGACGGCCGCTCGAGTCCCGCCAGACGCCGGCTGTAATGAGGGGTCAGCCCGGTGGGTGAGTTGCGCATCGTCTCGAGGAAGTGGTCGTGGACCCGGGCCTGGTTGAGGATGACGTGGGGGAATTCCGACAATCCGTCCTCGACGTCCTGGATGCGGTCGGCACGGCGGATGCTCTTGGGGTCGTCCGGGTCGGGACGCCAGAACACGGTTTCGGTGACCCAGTAAGCCTCCCGCTGGATGCGCTCGGCGAACCCGAAGGCGTTGAACATCTCCATCGACCGCACCGCGATGCCGTCGGCCTGACCGACCTGCAGCGGTCCGCTCTTCAGATCGGCAATGGCGACGGCGATGTCGGGGAAGGCGGACAGCTGAGCGGCCAGGGTCAAACCGGTGGGCCCACAGCCGACGATCAGCACGTCGACGTCCGACGGCAGCGGGCGCTCCGGAACCGGTGGCGGCAGTGCGCCGATGGGGTCGGCCACGGCCGGATCGCCGGGGCGGTACCCGTCGAGATGGAACTGCATGGTTCGCCGTCTCCTCCCTGCTGCATCCCGACCGGAGATGACCGGGATCGTCTTCGGGCTCGACTCCGGCCAGTCTAGATCGGGGCGGGGGGCCGACGGAACCGGGTTCCCGAGTCGGCCGGTCGGGTTCCCGTCGGCGGCAACGGGCGCGCTAGGTTCGCGTCGGACCGATGAGATCGGACCGATGAGATTGGAGCGCGATGAGTGTCCTGACCGAACTGCACGACGGTGTGCTGGTGCTCACCATCAACCGACCCGACGCCGGCAACTCGCTCAATCCCGAGGTCGGCCAGGGTCTGGTCGACGCCTTCGACGAAGCCGAGCGTGACCCCGACGTCCGCTCGGTCATCGTGACGGGTGCGGGCGAGAAGATCTTCAGCGCCGGGATGGACCTGAAGGCGTTCGCCGCCGGTGAGGACATGGCCCCGGTCGGTCGGGGAATCGCCCGCCTGGTGTCGTTTGCCAAACCGGTGATCGCCGCGGTGAACGGCATGGCCCTGGCCGGTGGCTTCGAGATCATGATGAAGTGCGACCTGATCGTCGCCGCCGACCACGCCGTGTTCGGTATTCCGGAAGTCACCCGGGGCCTGGTCGCCGCCGGGGGCGCCACGCGCCTGCCCCGGCGGCTGCCGCTGCAGATCGCACTCGAACTGGGGTTGACCGGACAGCCCATGTCCGCCGAGCGGGCCTATCATTTCGGGCTGGTCAACCGCGTGGTGCCGGCCGACCAGGTGCTGTCGACCGCGCTGGAACTGGCCGCAATCATCGGCCGTAACGGGCCGCTGGCGGTGGCCGCCACCAAACAGTTGATGCACGAGGAGATGGGCGAAGACACGGCCAAGCGGGTTCGAGAGGTGACCGCCCCCGTCTTCGCCAGCGAGGACGCCAAGGAGGGGGCGATCGCCTTCGCCGAGAAACGACCTCCGGTCTGGAAGGGACGCTAGGAGGCGGAGGCCACCATGGAGATCGGAATCTGTGTGGCCAGCCGGGTGACGGACACCGACTATGTGGTGCGGGCCGAGCAGCTCGGCTATACGCACGCCTGGTTCGCCGATGTCCAGATGTTGTGGAGCGACGCCTATGTCGCAGCCGCGCTGGCGGCCGAAAGGACGACGAGGATCAAGATCGGTACGGGTGTCTCGGTGGCCGCCACCCGGCCCTCGGTGGTGACGGCGGCGTCGATGGCGACGATCAACCGGTTGGCCCCAGGACGAACGTTCTGCGGCATCGGCACCGGCAACACCGCCGTGCGGATCATGGGCCTGAAGCCGATGTCCATCGCCGAGTTCGACCGCTACCTGGCGGAGCTGCGGCCGCTACTGCGAGGTGAGGAGGCGCTCGTCACCTGGCGGGGCACCACCTCGCCGGTCCGCCACATCATGCCAGACGAGGGGTTCGTCAACTTCGACGATCCCATGCCCCTGTACGTTTCCGGGTTCGGGCCACGGTCGATGGCCCTGGCCGGCAAACACGGCGACGGCATCGTGCTGTCGATCCCCCTGGACGTCGACATGATGGACCGGGTCTGGCGCCGGGTGGAGGAGGGGGCGGCCACGATCAGGCGGACGATCGACCGCAGCTCGTTCCACACCGCCACCCTGTCGACCATCGTCGTGCTCGAACCGGGGGAGCGGTCCGACTCCGATCGAGTGCGGGCCCTCTGCGGTGCGTTTGCCATCGCCTCGCTGCACTACGCCTACGACCAGTGGCGCAACTACGGCCGGGAGCCGTCGAACCCGGCCGTCCTCGAGGTCTGGGACGACTACGTGGCGCTGCTCGATCAGGTCCCCGATGCGGTGCGCCACCAGCGGATCCATCAGGGTCACAACTGCCGGGTGGTGCCGGAGGAGGAGCGGTTCGTGACTCCTGCGCTGATGCAGTCGACGTGTCTGATCGGCGAACCCGATGACATCGTGGATCGCCTGGCTGTACTCGACGCCGCCGGACTCGATCAGCTGATGATCCTGCCGCCGCTCGACGTGCGGTTCGACGTCCTGGAGGCGGTCGGGACACAGATCATTCCCCGCCTGTAGTCCCCGGTCCCCGGAGGTGTCCGGGTCCGGTGGGCGACGGGTAGTCTGCGCTGGTGCGATACCCGCGGCCGGCCGGGCTGCTCCTTCTCGACGCGGCGCCCGGTCGACAGCTGGCGACGCTCGCCGGGCTGGAGGGCTTGACCCGGGCCGCGATCGTCGGGGTCGTCCCGCTCGTCGCGCTGGCGCAGCTGGGAACCAAGGAGGCGGTGTCGATCGCGTATGCGATCGGCTCCGCCCTGACCCTCGTGGTGACGCTGAACCTGGCCCGCCTCGAGCACATCGTTCCCCGAAGGTGGATCCTCACGGGGGGCCTGGTTGGTTTCATAGCAGCCGCCACCCTGTTCGCATTCGGGCCGAGCTGGACGATTCCTGTCGCCATCGGGCTGACCTCGGCCGAGGCGTCGATCTTCTCGGTCTGTCTCTCGCTCTACATCATGGAGTACATCGGGAAGCGGGAGCTGACCGGCAGCGAATCCACCCGGCTCCTCTATCTCGGCGTCGTCTGGCTCGCAGGACCGGCGCTGGGCACGTGGATCTGGGCGGCGGCCGGGTCGGTCGCACCCTTCCTCTTCTCGACGTTGCTGGCCGTGGTTGTTGTCTCGTTCCACTGGTATCTACGGCTGGAGGCCAACCCGGTGCTCCTCTACCCGAACCAGCCGGTGATGAGCCCGATCCGGGCAATCCCACGATTCTTCGGCCAACGAAACCTCCGAGTGGCCTACGCCATCACGTGCATTCGTTCGATCTTCTGGGCGTCGCTGTTCGTGTACGGGCCGCTGTACGTGGTCGAGGCGGGGTTGCCCGAGTGGACGGCCGGGGTGTTCCTGTCGTCGGCCAGCGGGGTCCTGTTTCTCAGCCCGGTGGTTCGACGGCTGGCCGACGACCATGGGGTCCGCTGGGTCGTGCAGCGGGCGTTTGCGTTGATGGCATTGTCGCTGGTGGGCTTGACCGTCATCGGCGAGGCCCGACCGATCGGTGTCGTCTTCTGGTTGCTCGGGGCCGTCGGCGGAGGGACGATCGACGTGCTCGGTAACATCCCGTTCATGCGGCTGGTCAAACCCCGGGAGCGGGGCGACATGGCCGGGGTGTTCGCCACCTGGCGGGAGGTGTCGTTCCTCATCGCGCCGGCGCTCGCCGCGCTCGTGTTGGCCGTCGGGCCGTTTCCGGTGCTCTACCTCGTCCTCGCCGTCATCATGGGTCTGGGCGTCGTGGCGACGACGTTCCTGCCCCGCCGTCTCTGAGTGGCCGATACAACGCCAGGGCCACCTCCCAACATTCTGTGCGGCCCAGGCCCGGGAACGGACAGCCCGGGAAGTCGGGCTCTGGCCGCACAGAACGGTTGCGGGGAGGTGGAAGGGGGTCGGGGTCAGGACCCGGCGGCCTCCGAGAGCTTCTGGATGAACAGACCCGTCTCCTCGGCGATGTTGGCCGGGACGACATAGCCGTCGCGGTCGGTGACCGTGTCCCAGTTATCACGCAGGTCCTCGGCATTGTGGCCGAGCTTGGTGTAACCCTGCGTCTCGCCGAGGAACACCTCGGCCACCCGTCCGCCCCCGACGGCGTAGAGGCGGCCCGTCGACTCGCAGTCCTCGTGGCACAGCCAGGTGACGAGCGGCGAGACGGCCTGGGGAGCAAGTGCGACCTTCATCTCGTCGGGCAGGATGTCCTCGGTCATGCGGGTGGCGGCGAGGGGGGCGATGGCGTTGGCTTTGATGTTGTACTTGGCCCCCTCGACGGCGAGGACCCGGGTGAGTCCGACGAGCCCGAGCTTGGCCGCCCCATAGTTGGCCTGACCGAAGTTGCCGAAGATGCCGGCGGCCGAGGCCGTCGACACCACCCGGCCGTAACCCTGCTCCCGCATGCGAACCCAGGCCGGTCGGGTGACGTAGAACGCCCCTCGCAGGTGGACATCGATCACGGCGTCGGACAGGTCGGGCGTCATGTTGTGGAACGACTTGTCGCGCAGGATGCCGGCGTTGTTGATGACAATGTCGACTTTCCCGAAGGCGTCGATGGCGGTCTGGATGATGGCTTCGCCACCCTCGGCGGTGGCCACCGAGTTGGCGTCGGCGACGGCTTCGCCGCCGGCAGCGGTGATCTCGGCCACGACCTTCTCGGCGGCCGTTTCGTCGCTCCCCGATCCGTCGACGGCGCCGCCGAGATCGTTGACCACGATCAGGGCGCCCCGGCCGGCCAGCATCAGGGCATGCTGGCGACCCAGCCCGCCGCCGGCGCCCGTGATGACGGCGACCTTGCCATCGAATCCGAGATCTTGTGACATGGCAACTCTCCAGTTGTTGATCGACTCAGAAGTTTTGTAGCAGAAAGCGAGCCGACACCTCGCTTCCTGCTGCGAGACTCTGAACCGATGTGCGCGATGGTTGACGCCATGGCCTCAAGCGAGAACCCGTCGACGATCGGCGACATGTACCTCGGGTTCTCGTGGCGATGGCGCTGGGGGTGAACGTCGCGGCAAAAGGGTCAGTAACTGCGGGGGAGTCCGAGGACCGACTGGGCGATGTAGTTCAGCGCCATCTCCTGGCTGACAGGAGCGATACGCATCAGCCTTGCCTCCCGCCAGTAGCGCTCCACGTGATACTCCGACGCATAGCCCATGCCGCCGAGCGTCTGGACCGCCCGGTCGGCGGCGAAGAAGCCGGCTTCAGCCGCCAGCCACTTGGCCGCATTGGCCTGCTCGCCGCACGGCTCCCCGGCGTCATAGCGCTCGGCCGCGTCCATGATTGCCAACCACGCTGCGCTGAGCTGCACGTGTGCCTGGGCCAGCGGGTGACTGATCGCCTGGTTCGAACCGATGGGGCGGTCGAAGACGTAACGGTCGGTGGCGTAGGCCGCCGCCTTCGTCAGCGCAACATCGCCGATGCCGACGGCCTCGGCCGCGACGAGCACGCGCTCGGGGTTGAGCCCGTGCAGCAGGTGACGGAAACCGTCGCCCTCGTTGCCAACGAGCCGCCACCCCTCGACCGGCAACGCGTCGTAAGCGACCTCGCAGGAGGCCACGGCGTTGCGGCCCAGCTTCGGGATCGGCGCGATGTCGACGAAGTCGGGGTCGAGATCGGCCAGGAACAGGCTCATGCCCCGCAGCGTCCCGGCCGAGTCGGGGTCGGTACGGGCCAGCAGCAGCACCACCTCGGATTCGAGGGCCTTCGTCGTCCAGATCTTGCGCCCGGTGATCCGCCAGTTGTCGCCGTCGCGTTCGGCGCGGGTGGTGATGCGGCTGGTGTCGGTGCCGGCGTCGGGCTCGGTCACGCCGAAGGCCACGTGCAGGTCGCCGGCGGCGGCCCGGGGGAGGAATGCCTCCTTGAGTTGGTCGGATCCGAACACCACCACCGGGTTCAGTCCGAACACGGTAAGGTGCACCGCCGAGCAGCCGTTCATGGCCGCCCCGCTCGCCGCGATCTCCCGCATCAACACCGCGGCCTCGGTTATCCCTTGACCACCGCCCCCGTACTGCTCGGGCATCGCGATGCCGATCCAGCCGCCTTTGGCCATCTCGTCGTGGAACTCGCGGGGAAACCGGTGGTCGCTGTCGCAGGCCGCCCAGTAGGCGTCGTCGAAGCGGCTGCACACGGCCCGCACACCCTCGGCGATGGCCTGCAGCGTGTCGTCCCGATAGTCGGCTTTCATGGTGTGGCTCCCTACGGTCCCACCAGGAGAAATTAGGATGAGCCCGATGCAGCAGTCAATCGAGATCGAGGGGTTCGCCCACAACACGTCGATTCCGGCGGCCAGTCGGGTCGGTCCGCTTCTGGCGACGAGTGTCATCGTCGGCCGCAACGACGGGACCAGGGATCTGCCCGACACCGTCGAAGCCCAACTGGCCAACCTTTTCCTGTTCGCCGGTCGCATCCTCGACGCCGCCGGTGCGGCCTGGTCCGACATCGTGAAGTTCGATTTCGTGGTGGCCGACCGCGCTCACCGCCCTGCCGTCGAGGACGCGTGGCTGCGGATCTACGCCGACACCGAGCACATGCCGGCCCGTCACACCCAAACCGCTGATCTGCCCGACGGCGTGTTCGTGCACATGACGTTCCTCGCCTACATCGATGACGGCTCGGCCGGCGGCCCGCAACCATGAAGCTGGGCGTGATGCTCGACTACGCCGTCACCGGCTCGGATCGCTCCGTGTTGCGTGACTACGTCCAAGCCGTCGAGGATCTCGGTATCGAGTTCGTGACCGTGCCCGAACACGTCGTCGGCGCCCACCCCGACGTGCTCGGGAAAGCGACGGTCCATCGCATCGATCGTCCGTACCACGAGCCGTTCGTGCTGTTCGGCTTCATCGCCGGCGCAACCCGCAACCTGGAGCTGGCCACCAGCATCGTGATCCTGCCCCAACGCCAGACGGTGCTGTTCGCCAAACAGGCGGCGGTGCTCGACCGGCTTTGTGACGGACGGCTACGCCTCGGGGTAGGTGTCGGCCGGAACTGGGTCGAGTACGAGGCGCTGAACGAGAACTTCAAGAATCGGGGGCGGCGGCTCGAGGAACAACTCGAGGTTGCGCGCGGTCTGTGGACCAACGAAGAGTTCACGTTTCACGGTCAGTGGCACGACTTCGATCGCATCGGCCTCAACCCCATGCCCCTCCAACGGCCCATCCCGATCTGGATGGGCTCCTACAAGGGCGGAACCGTCGAACGGGTCATCGAACGGATCGGCCGCACGGCCGACGGCTGGATGCCTCAGATGCCACCCGGCGACGAGTTCGACGACGTCCTCGAACGTATTCATGTCCACGCCACCGCCGCCGGACGCAACCCGTCGAGTTTCGGCATCGAGGCCCTCGACAACGTCGCCCCCGATGGTGATCCCGACCGGTGGCGCGCCACCGCCGAGGCGTTCAAAGCCCGAGGCGTCACCCATCTCAAGGCGGTGCTGAAGCTCCCGCCGTCCGATCCGGATGCAGCATCACCGCTGCCCGCCAGCCAGGCACTCGTCGAGCGCTGGCTCGACGCGCTCACACCCTAGAAAGACAGATTCCCATGCCTCACGACGTAACCGACCCGTCCGATATCCCCGACGTGCTCACCGGCGAGCTTCGCGAGATGCTCGGATCGGTCGGTACCGCCACGATCACCGCCCAGCTCTTTCGCCGGGGTATCCGCAGCACGTTCCTGTCGGGGCTCAAGCCGCTGCTGGCTGACCAGCGCATGGTCGGACGGGCTCGCACACTCCGCTACGTGGCCGTGCGGGAGGACGTGCTCAACGCCGGTGGGCCCCGAATCGGCTCTCAGCGGCACGCATCGGAGACGATCGACGCGGGCGACGTCCTCATCATGGAAGCCCGTCAGATCCCCGACGCCGGAACCGTCGGCGACATTTACGCCGCCAGGGCCTACCACCGGGGGGCCGTCGGCATCGTGACCGACGGGGCCCTGCGCGACACCGCCGGTATCGCCGCGCTGGGTAGGCCCGTGTACCATCAGTCGTCCCATGGGTCGACCTGGCGTCGCCATCACATGCCCTACAGTTGCGATGAGCCGATCACCTGCGCCGGGGTCTATGTCGAGCCGGGCGATGTCGTGGTGGGCGATGCCGAGGGGGCCGTGGTGATCCCGCATGCCCTGGTCGACGAGGTGGCCCGCGACTGTGTCGCTCAGGAGGAGCGCGAGGCGTTCGCTGCCGAGCGGGTGCGGGCCGGCGAGTCGACCCATGGCATTTTCCCACTGTCGGACGAGCGGCGGCCCGACTTCGAGGCATGGAGGGCGGCCCGACAGAGCGGCAACTGAATGCGGGCTACATGTCGATGGAGCTGCGGGTCGACTCGACCAGGTCGGCGAACTCGTCCAATTCACCGTCGCTGAGTACGGCGTAGAAACCGCTCATGATGGTGGCCGTCGTCGCCTCGGCCGCCAGGCGCTGCGCACGGACCTCCTCGGGATCGCGGAAGGGTCCGGTGAACCCCATGAACTCGGCATGGCCGGGGCCGGTGCGGAGCGGGGCGTTGGTTGAGGCCAGGATCGCCTCGACTGGTGTCAGCCCGTGGACGACGATGGCGCACGAATGTGCCGCCGCCCGCAATTCCCGGATCACGTGGAGGGTCAAGGCCACCCGGGCGCCGTGGCCGTCGGGAATCGGCATGATCCGCCAGCCGACGAAAAGCGGCCCGACGTTGTTCGGAGCGGCGTCGACGATCCGTCGTCCCAGCTCGTCGAGGCGGTTCATGTCGTAGGCGTCGAAATCGCCGACGACCTCGTCACCCCAGGCCACACAGCGGGAGTGGTAGTGCCGCGCCACGGTGGCGTGATCGAGGCCGGCGGGCAGGTTGCCCCACGCTTCGGCCACCTTGTCGGGACCGTGGAAGGCCAGTGCTCCGGCCGCAACGTCGGTTGGGCAGGATCCGAGCACGCCGGCCCGCCCGACGATCCAGAACTGATCGAGGTTCCGAAGGCCCAGCTCTCGACCGTAGGCTTCGGTTTCGGCGGTCAGCATCCAGCCCCGCACGAACTGCTGGATGGGTTTGAAGGTCCGTTCGACCGTTTCGGCCGGGGTGGCCACCGGTTCCGTCCTAGTGGTCGGGGCCGCATCCGGCGGCGGCCAGAGCATCGTTGATGGAGCGGTGAAGGTGGATGAGCGGTGCCTCGTTGCGGCCGTACACGACCTCAGGCAGGGCGCCCGACTCGAGATTGCGCTGGATCTGCTCCATCACCGGGAAATCCTCGCCGCCCGTAACCTGCAGAAGCAGGTCGAGGTTCTTCACGAAGTAGGTCCAGGACCGTTCGGAGCGAGGCCGCTCCGGAGCGAACACCGACACCACGGCCCTGGTCCGATCGACCGCCTCGGGCTCGAGTCGCCAGAGTTCCACATGGTCGACTTGATGGACGAGCAGTGCGTTGGGGACGAGAAAGTACTGGATGGTCCCGTACGGGAGCAGGGACCGTTCGTCGACGGGCTTGGCGAATTCGTCGGTGATGTCGGAGCGGAAGCCGACTGCCAGCACGTTCGGACCGAAGGCGTCATGGATGATGCAGTTCGAGTCGAACACCGGGGCCAGGGTCTCGGCGTGCAGGCCCCGAATGTGATAGGACTCGGTGAAGGTGTCGAGCAGCAGCTTCCAGTTCATCGCTCGGCCGATCGTGCGGGTTTCGATGTGGACGAAGTCCTCCAGCCCGAATGCTCCGAGGTCGTCCTCGGCGCCCGAAAGCGTTTCGTCGACATCGATCGGGGCGTCGCCCGATGCCCGGACGAAGATCATGCCGTGGCGTTCGGCCACGGGACGCTGGTGCAGGTCGCAGTTCATGGTGACGTCGTCGAATGCGCCGGCGGATCCGGGGCGGGCCCGCAGCGTTCCGTCGAGTTCGTAGGTCCACAGGTGATACCTGCACTGGAGTACGTCGAGGTCACGCCCGGTCGTGCTGCCATCGACAAGAGCGGCACCCCGGTGCCGGCAGGCGTTGACGACCGCCCGCAGCGTTCCGTCGGTCTGGCGGACGACGAGGATCGGCACTCCGCCGATCATGCCACTGCGGTACGAACCGGGTTCGGCCATTTCACAGCTGAGCGCGAAGAAGGAGACGCCCTCGCGGAAAAGGACCCGCATCTCGTCGTCAAAGCGTTTCCGGTCGGTGTACTCGGATGCGGAGTGCACCGCGCTGGCCGGTCCGTGCAGGCCCCTCATCGTGGGCCCAGCGTCGGCCACCCGCTGCAACAGTTCGAGCTGTCGTTCGTGTCGCATCGCGGTTCCCGCTCGGTCTCAGTCGGCGGCGGGTTTGTCGTCGTCGGGTCGGCGGTCGATCAGGCCCGGCCAGAGAGGATTGAGCTGGGCCAGGGTTCCGAACATCTTCTGAAACTCGGCAACGGTGTCGGTCACGGCGTCCGGTGAATTGAGCGCGGCCAGACCTTCCAGACGCCGCCGCACCGCGTCGGTCATGGCTGCGTTCCGTTCCGCCGCGTCGAGCAGCGTCTTGCCGTAGACCTCGACGATCTGCTCGAACATCGCCGTACTGTTGGCCAGCTGCCGCGCCACCTGCTCGAAGCTCTCGGCTCCCTCCCGCATCTGCCGGAGCACATCGGGCAGATGCTGCAGTTCGTTCACGACCGACCACCACCACTGCCAGCCGGACCCCACCAGGGCGGCCACGACGGCGGCCACGTCCTCAGGAGACGGGGATGTTTCGTTGCGATCGTTCACTTCACGAGTTTGACCGCACCACAAGCCCGCGGCAAGTCATGACCCGATCGCTGGCTCAGTTTGCCTTTTTGGTGGTGACGGCGTCAGCCTGGACCGGCTGCGTCGGCCTACGGGTTCCGCAGGAGGACATCGGCGACCTCGTCGGCCGACGGCATCGAGTCGGAGGCGCCGGGGCGGGTGACCGAGATGGCTGCCGCGGCCATCGCCCACGGGATCGCCTCGTCGATCCCGTCCCCGAGCGCGAGTCGGGCCGCCAGGGACCCACAGAAGCAGTCCCCCGCGCCGGTGGTGTCGACGGCGTCGACGGCCGGGGCGGCGAATCGTCGGGAGCCGGCCGCCTCGACGAGCAGCACGCCGTCGGCCCCGAGGGTTATGACGATCCGGCGATCGGTCGCCGCCGTGCCCGCGTCGGCAGTGGGTTCGTCTCCCCACTCGGCCATCATGGCCGATGCCAGGGCCATGACCTCCGCCTCGGTCTGCGGAATGGCGGCTCCCGCGATCGTCGCCAGTTCGCTGCGGTTGGGGATGACGATCGCGGCCCGCTCGAACAACGAACCCGGCAGCGGTTGCGCTGGTGCCGGGTTGACGACAACCGTGCCGGTGGCGAGATCGACTGCGGCCGCAACAGCGGCCATCGGCACCTCGAACTGCACGAGAAGCACCCCGGCCCGCTCGATGACCGCCGCCGCATCACGGACGTGTTCGACACCGAGGGTGGCGTTGGCGCCGGGACTGACCACGATCGCGTTCTCCGAGTTGTCGTCGACCGTGATGAACGCCGCGCCCGACGGCGAGCGCTCGTCGACGCCGATCCACGTGTCGTCGACACCGTCGGCTCGAAGGCGATTCCTCATGCGTGCGCCTCCCTCGTCGTCGCCGACCCGGCCGATCATCGCCACCCTCGCTCCGGCCCTCGCCGCGGCAACCGCCTGATTCAGGCCCTTGCCGCCCATGAACGTTCGCACGTCGTCGCCGAGGACGGTCTCGCCCGGCCGGGGTATTGATCGCACGGCCGTCGTGTAGTCGACGTTGAGGCTGCCGACGACAACGACGTCGTGGGCGGGGGTGGCGGTGCCGCTTTGGAGTTCGCTTGTCACCCGACCAACACTAGATCCACATCGGTTTCGACGGCTGGTGCCGCCGCCCTGCGGATCAGATCGCGCCGAACACGGAGTGGACCGGAGCGGGCTCGCCGCAGAACTGGCAGGCCTTGAGCCGGTGGTTGACCATTGCGCCGCAGGAACAGGGCTGCGGCCCCCGGGTCCGTCGACCGTCGACCGTTCCGTCCTCGGCGTCCAGTTCGGTGATCGCTTGAATCAGGTCGTTCTCGTCGAGATCGCCGGTCGACGCCAAGAGGTTCCACAGCGCCTCACAGGTCAGCGTCAGCCGATCGATCCTCTCGTGGAGCGCTTGGATCTCATCGCGAGTCGCCTCACGCTGGTGGCGGACTTCCTCGGCCACCTGCCCCACCGAACGATGGGCGTTCTTGATCTGTCCGTGTTGATACAGGTCCATGAAGTCCATGACCATTGATCGTAGTGATCACCGCGATTCTTGACCGTTCGGCCCGAGTCGACCTGATTCGCTCAGGACCGGCCGTGCTCCGGCTACGCTCGTGGCGGTGGCGCAGCGTATCTCCGTACTCGTGAACTCCGCCGCCGGAGGAGATCGTGGGCTGTCACGAACCAAGACCCTCGTCGCCGAGTTGGCGGACCGGGGCTGGACGGTCGATCTTCTGAAGACCGACAGTGTCGACGACGTCGCCGTTCGTATCAATGAGGCTCGAACGCTCGGCATGACACGGCTGGTCCTCGCCGGCGGGGATGGTCTCATCCACCATGCCCTTCCGGCTCTGGTCGACTCATCGGTGGCCGTCGGCATCGTTCCGGTCGGCACGGGCAACGACTTCTGCCGTGGACTCGGGCTGCCGACCAAGCGCACCGCGGCGCTTGACGAGGCGACCGGATCCGCCGTCAAGGCCGTCGATGTTCTTCGCATCGCCGTCGGTGAGCAAGTTCGCTACGTGGCCACGGTGCTGACCTCCGGATTCTCCGGGCGGGTCAACCGCCGGGCCAACGAGATGATCCGCCGGCCGTGGATTCCGAAAGGGGCGAGCAGGTACACCATCGCCACGGTGGCCGAGCTGGCCTCGCTCGAGCCGGTGCCGTTCCGCCTGGCATTCGACGACGAGCCGGCGATCGATCACGCCGCCTGCCTCATTGCCATCGGCAACACAGCGTTCTTCGGGGGTGGAATGGCCGTCTGTCCCGACGCCGTTCACGACGACGGAGCCATGGACGTCACCACGATCGAGCCGGTCTCGAAGGCCACCTTCGTCCGTGTCCTACCGCTGGTGTTCAGCGGTCGGCACGTGGGCCATCCCGATGTGACCCAGCGGCGCTGTCGTCGGCTGGTGGTCACGGCCGACGAGCCCTGGTGGGCCGACGGTGAGGAACTGGATTTCGGGGATGTCACGGCGCCGGTCGAGGCGACGGTTTCGGTGCTGCCCGGGGCTCTGACCGTGGCCTGCCGCTCGGGCGGAACATGAGAAACGACGACGACCCCGATACGTCCGCCGAGGCGTATCCAGGTCGCCGCCGCTTGTCATGCCGAGTCGACCGGGTTCCGGCCTAGCCACCGGACCGACGAACCGCCGACAATTCCATCGGAGTGGCGGTTCGACGAAGGTCCACTCACGGTCACTATCGGGGAGCATTCCGACTTTGTCAACCTGGCATCACTGCGGTCGCCGATCGCTCCAACCGGCGGCTCCGGTTCACGGCCCGCGATGGGGAACTCTGCCCATCTCGGAGGTCGCCGGACCGAAGATGGCCCCGTCCGAGTATCGTGAAAGTCCGAACAGATCGAGCCGTCGGGTTAGCGGACTCGGCAAGGGGTTTCCGAGTTCATGGGTGATCGCTTTCGCTCCGAGGACGACAACGTCGAGAAGGACACCGCCGCCTCCGGCGACGAGCGAACCAGTCCAGCAGAGGAAAGTGCCGCGTCCCTCGGAAACGCCGTGAACCGCCCTGTCAGCGAGCCGCCCGCCCCCGGCGCCTCGACATTCGCCGGGTCGACCCCCGCCGAACGGCCGGCCGTCTTCACCGAGTGGTTGAGCGATTGGGAAGACGTCCGTGCCGTCGGAACGGAAGCGGATCCGGACGTGGCCGACGACACCGCCGGGGTGATCGAGGAGGAGTCCGTCGATCCGGCACGTCAAACGCAGGAGATTCCCCAGCTCCCGGCCGACACCCCACCGGACGCCGTCGCATCCGCTCCGGCCCCGCCGGTGGGTCAGCCGACGGCCGTTTCCGAGGCCATCGTCGACCAGGAACCGACCGACCCCGACCCGGCAGCCCGGATCCCGAGCCCACCACCGGTCCACTCCTCACCGGAGCGGGCGACGACGTCGCGTCAGGTTCGTGCCTCCCGACCGCGACCGGTTTCGTCGTCGAGCACGAGGGCGACGTCACCGGCCCGCCTGGTGGGCGACCCCCGCTCCCTTCGGGCCGATCGGTTTGACGCCATCGTCGACCCTGGCGGTGGCGAGGTCGCTGCCCAGGCCCGCCACACCACCTCCCGAACGCTGCGTGTCGGTGGCCTCGATGTCACCGTCGACGCCACCCAGCGGGCCATGCTGGTCACCGCCGCCATCGGCATGGTGGTGGTTGCCGGCCTGTTCGCCTTCCTGCTGTCGGGTCTCGGCAGCCAGACCGACGCCGCCACCCGGCAGGCGGATGTGGAGACCGTGGCGGGCCTGGTCGGCCCCGACCTGAACGTTTCGGCCAGTTCGCCGGCCGCGCCGTCGACCTCGGATCTGGCCCAGGCAACCGTTCGGATCGCCGGTCTCGACGATGGCGGGCAGATGGTGTGCGCCGGGTCCGGTGTCCTGGTGGCGGAGGAGGGCGTCATCCTGACCAACGCCCACGTGGTCACGATTGACGACGAATGCCCGTTCACCACCATCGCCGTTGGTGTCACCCTCGACACCTCGGACCCACCCGAGTTGCGCTACCGGGGCGAGGTTCTGGTCGTTGACGACGCCCTCGATCTGGCCGTCCTGCGTATTGTCGGTGTGCTCTCCTCGGACGACCCGTTGGAGATCAACCCCAACTTTCCGGTCGCCGCGCTCGGCGACAGCGACAAGGTCGATCTCGGCGACAACATCGGTATCCTCGGGTACCCGGTCATCGGCGGCGAAACCATCACCCACACGACCGGCACCGTCGCCGGGTTCGTGAGGGAGGACGGGAAGAATCGGGCTTTGATCAAGACCGACGCCTCGATCTCGGCCGGTAGTAGCGGTGGCATGGCGGTGAACGAGGCGGGTGAGGTGATCGGCATTCCGACCAGGGCCGGAGCAAACGAGCTCGGCCCCGCCGTCGATTGCCGCGAGGTGTCCGACACCAACGACGACGGCCGGGTCGACAACGACGACGCCTGTGTCTCGATCGGGGGGTTCCTCAATTCCATCCGTCCGATCAATCTCGCGAGAGACCTGCTGTCGAGAGCCGAAGCGATTCAGCAGAGCGCCGGCCGATCGGCGATCGACGCCGACCTGCTCGACCTGTCCAAGGTGTCGTTCTGGAATCCCCGGTTCAGCACCGGTGAGGAGAATGATGGACCGGTTTCCGAGGTGATCACCCTCACACAGGGAGTCGAGGAGATCTGCGTGTTCGTCGACTGGAGCGGCATTCCAAACGGCGTGCCGTGGGCCGCCGTCTGGTCGAAGGACGGCTCGAAGATCGAGGAGTTCTCGATCTTCAAGATCTGGGAGTACGGCGATGAGGGGCTTAACTTCTGGTACTGCGCGGAGGATCGACGGGGTCACCCCGCCGGTGTCTACGAGGTCGGCCTGTTTCTCAACAACGAGTTGGCCTTCGTCGAGGCGATCGAGGTCACCGAGGAGCCGGTCGAAACCTACGACGTCACGTGGGTCAACAAGTCGGATCAGGACATCTGCGGTCTTGCCGTCAACCCCCTGGCCTTCAGCCGACATGCGGGAGTGAACGTGCTCCCGCCCGGAACCGTCATGCGACCGGGAGACTCGGTCGTTGTGGAGTTGCCCGACGGCGACATCGTCGCGGAAGCCTATGACTGCTCCGGGATGGCGATCGCAGCCGAACTCGACGGCCTGTCGATTCCGGGCAGCCTTCTCGTCGACGGCGAGCAGGTGCCGTTCGTCATCGGCGGTTCGACCGCCGGCACCGGTGGGACCGAGACCGACGGCTAGGTCGTTCGGGGGACCCACTTCGACTCGGCCTTGACGTCCTCCACGTCCATGCCTGCGGCCTCCCAACCGTCGAAGCCCGGTTCGAGGTGGCCGACGTTCGAGTACCCCATGTCCTTCATGGTCTTGGCCGCAAGGGCGGAACGTCCCCCGCCGGCGCAATAGAGGATGTAGCGCTTCGACGGATCGAACACCTCCCGGTGGTACTCCGAAGCCGGGTCGACCCAGAACTCCAGCATGCCGCGGGGAGCATGCACCGACCCGGGAATCCTGCCCTTCAGATACAACTCCCGGTGGTCGCGAATGTCGACGACCACGGTCTGCGCTCCCTCGGGGTCGGCGGATCGAGCGGCCTGGACCTCGTCGGGTGACAGGTTGTCGATCTCGGTTTTCGCGCTGGCGACAAGGTCCCAGGCCTTGACGACGGGACGCTGCTCGGTCTCGGAATTGTCGGTGCTCATGCTGGAAGTATTACCCGATGTCGCCGCCGGGTCGCTATTCGAT
>JAOTVU010000072.1 GCA_029863385.1 Acidimicrobiia bacterium | reverse complement strand
CCTCATACGAGATGGCCTGGGCCGAGGCCCGGACCGAGCCCAGCAACGGATATTTCGATCCCGACGACCAGCCGGCCAGCATGATGCCGTAGACGGCGAGCGAGCTCATGGCCAGGAAGAACAGGATGCCGATCGGAAGATCGGCCACCATGATGTAGGTCTCCCGGCCGAAGATCGTGACCGAGCCGTTGCGGCCCTCCGAGAAGTCTCCGGCGATGGGAACGAGCACAAACGTAAGGAACGCGGTGATCAGGGACAGGTACGGAGCGAGCTGGAAGACGAACCGGTCGGCCCGGGTGGGAATGATGTCTTCCTTGAAGAAGAGCTTGATGCCGTCGGCCAACGTCTGCAGCAGGCCGAAGGGGCCGGCGACGTTCGGGCCGATGCGGTTCTGTAGGCGGCTCACCACCTTGCGTTCGAACCACACCATCAACATCACGGAAACGAGCACGAGCGCGAAGGCGATACCGGCCTTGGCCACGGCCATCACGACATCGCCGAAGTCGACGCCGTCGGCCAGATACGGATCACCCATCGTGGTCCTCCTGGGTGGTGTCGTCGGCTGCGATCATGTCGCCGTGCGACACGTCGTCGATCTGGTCCGGCTCCTCGAGCGGGCCGCTCTCGAGCGCCGAACTCTGGAGTCTCACGTTGGTGATGGACCGCCCGGCGGCCAGGAGTTGTCGGACGTCGAAGCCGGGCAGCCCGACCGGCAGCCATGCCGTGCGGAGCGAAACGGCCTCGTCGGCGACGAAGCGGACGTCGAATTCGACGTCGCCCTGATCGACCCGGATGTACTCGCTGGCGTCGAGGTCCATCAGGTGGACATCGGCCGGGTTGAGGCGCAGGATGGCCGGTGGGGCCAGTCCGGCCAGCGACGGCGACTGTTGCACCATGACACCGGTGTCCCAAAGCTTGCGGTCGACCACCAGGCGGAAACCGTAGCTCGACACCGGCGGAAGGGCGGCCGGGTCGCCGAAGTCGAGGTCCCAGTTGCGCTGCTGGGGCGGGATCGGGCCGTCGTCGGCCGTGTTGAGCTCGGCCCAGGAGAGACCGGCCAGGTTGGCGATCGTGTCGCTCATCTCGGCCCGCAACTCTTCGAGGCTGCCGAAGCCGAGGTCGGGGCCGACGGCGAGGGAGACCTCGGCCGCGATCGTCCAGTCGGCACGGCACAATCCTGGTGCGGTCACCTTGGCGCTCAAGGGGCTGACCCGACGCTCGATGTTCATGAACGAGCCGTCGTATTCACCGGCCATCGCAGCCGGCAGGAAGACGTCGGCCAGCGACGACGAGGCGGTGAGGAAACAGTCGACGGCGATGATGGTTTCCACCTCGGCCAACGCCTGGGTGGCCAGGCCGACATCGGGAAAATCGGCGATCGGGTCGGCACCGAGGAGAACGAGGGTTTCGATGTTGCCGGCGGCTGCTGCCCGGAGAATGCCGTCGGTGTCCTTGCCCTCGAAGTCGGGCGTGCTCGGCCAGTTCGCCAGCGACTTACGCCGGTTGCGAACACCACCGGGCAGGAAGCCGGGGGTCAGGCCCATCTCGAGCGCCCCGTGCACGTTGCCTCGCCGCAGCAGGGGCAGGAAACGAGCCTCCGGAACGAGCCGGCGGATGGCACCGACCGCGTCGGCGACATAACGGGCCGACTCGGCCAGGTTGGCCCGGCCGAACAGCACCGAGACCGGACGGCCGCTGGTCAGCGCAGCGTGCATGGCTCGAAGTTGGGCGGGGTCGACGGAACCGATCGGGTCGTCGAGCCGACCGTCGGCGACCGCGGCCAGCACCTGACCTGCGGTACCGGGCATCGTGCGTGCGTTCACGGCGGCGATCGACGCCAGGCTGGTCGCCCTCGGGCTGACCTCGATGAGCGTCGCCCCGTCTTCGATCACCGCGTGACGAACCCGGAGATACAGCGACGGCAGCTCCTCCTTGGGGTCGGGGCCCACCAGAACGATGACACCGCCCGGTTGACAGGCCTCGTTGATGGTGGCCCGGTCGAGGCCCATGGCCAGGGCCGCCGGTACACCGTCGCCCAACTGGGCGTCGAAGTTGTCGGTGCCGACAACACCCTTGACGAGTTTGCTCCAGGCGTACTGGCCCTCGAGGCTCAGACGGGCGCCGCCGATGACGGCCACCTTCTCCGGATCGATACGCAAGGCCCGCGCCGCCTGTTTCGTGGCCTCGGACCAGCGGACTGGGCGATGCCGGCCGGCGCCGTCGCCTGAGTCGCTGCCGGCG
Organism: Acidimicrobiia bacterium; assembly: GCA_029863385.1. Taxonomy (GTDB): domain Bacteria; phylum Actinomycetota; class Acidimicrobiia; order Acidimicrobiales; family SZUA-35; genus JAHELU01. The sequence goes on along the minus strand of JAOTVU010000072.1, from coordinate 22,438 downwards.
GCGTCCTCGGCGATCAACGGCTGGGTGACCCGGTCGGGCGAACCGTTGGCCTCGTAGATGAAGCGGTCCTTGTCGGACAACCAGCCCCAGTTGACCGCGTCGGAGTCGACCCCGAGAATGCGGACGAGTTCGTCCTGCGAGGCTTGAAGCACCACCCGGGCACCGGTGGAATCGACGGTTGAGGTCGACTCGACGGCGTCCAGATCCCAGGGGCGGGCCTTGAACCGATACGGTGCCGCGGTCAACGCACCGACGGGGCAGATCTGCACCGTGTTGCCGCTGAAATACGACGAGAACGGATCGTCGGGGAACGTGTTGACCTGGGTCTGAGAGCCCCGGTCGATGAAGGAGATGAGCGGATCGCCGGCCACCTCCGAAGCGAACCTGGTGCAGCGGTCGCAGAGGATGCAGCGCTCCCGATCGAGGTGGACCAGGTCGCTGATCGGGATCGGCTTCTCGAAGTGCCGCTTCTCCTCGACGAACCGGGTCTCACCCGGTCCGTAGGAATAGGCGTTGTCCTGGAGCGGGCACTCGCCGCCCTTGTCGCAGACCGGACAGTCGAGCGGGTGGTTGGCCAGCAGGAATTCGAGCACGCCGTCCTGGGCCTGCTTGGTGGCTTCGGACTCGGTATCGACCTTCATCTCCGGCGTTACCGGCAACATGCAGCTCGGCTGGAGCGCGGGGCCCCGACCGGTGTCGACCTCGACCAGGCACATCCGGCACATGCCGACCGGTGTCATGCGGGGGTGATAGCAGAAGCGGGGAATGTGGACGCCGTTGCGTTCGCAGGCGTCGATCAGGAGCTCGCCCTGCTCGGCCTCGAAGTCGGTTCCGTTGAGGGTGAACGGTACCCCGGTGGTGGCCTGGGTGGGGTCGGTGGCGGTCACGCCGACACCTCCTCGGTGACCTCGGCGTCGTGCTCGGCGACCTCGGCGTCGTGCACCTCGCCGTTCGTCGCCCCCGGCGCACATTTCGCTTCGAACTCGTGGCGGAAGCGGCGGATGGCCGAGGTGATCGGAGCAACCGACGAGGGGCCGAGGGGGCAGATCGTGGTCTGCCGAGGTGGGAACGGCACGGCGGTGAGACCCTGTTCCTCGAACGCCGCGGTCGGGTACGGTCCAGGGCTGATCTGATCGCCGATCGACCGCAGCAGGTCGATGTCTTCCATCCGCCCGTAGCCGTCGTTGATCCGCTGGAGGATCTTCTCCTCCCAGGTCGTGCCCTCGCGACACGGCGTGCACTTGCCACACGACTCCCGGGCGAAGAAGCGAACCACCCGCAGGCAGGCTTTGACCGCATCGGTCGTCTCGTCCATCACCACGAGGGCTCCGGAGCCGAGCATCGAGCCGGCGGCACCCACCTCGGACGCCTCGAGCGGCAGGTCGAGCTGCTCCGGGAAGAACCACGGCGCAGAGCCCCCGCCGGGAATGAACATCTTCAGGTCATTGTCGTCGCGAATGCCCTGGCAGTAGTTGTCGCCGTAGAACAGCTCCCGGAACGTCACGACGCCTTGCTCGACCTCGTAGACGCCGGGTCGTTTGACGTGGCCGCTGATGGCAAGCATCCGGGTGCCGGGCGAGCGCTCGGAACCGAACTGCTTGTAGGCCTCGGCCCCGTTGATGACGATCCACGGCACGTTGGCCAGAGTCTCGACGTTGTTCACGATCGTGGGCTTCATGTAGAGGCCCTTGGCCGCCGGGAAGAACGGCGGCTTGAGCCGGGGCATGCCTCGGTTACCTTCGAGCGACTCGATGAGGGCTGTTTCCTCACCGACGATGTAGGCGCCGGCACCCCAGGTGAGCACGACGTCGATCGACACGTCGGTGCCCATGATGTTGCGACCGACGTAGCCGGCCTCGTAGGCATCGTTCAGGGCTTGGGCGATCCGCTCCTGGGCCAGGGCCATCTCCCCCCGGACGTAGAGGAAGCACGTGTTGAGGCCGAGCGCGAAACACGTGATCAGCGAGCCCTCGATGAGCTGGTGGGGATCACGCTCCATCAGTAGGCGGTCTTTGTAGGTGCCGGGCTCGGACTCATCGCCGTTGACCACCAGGTAGCGGGGCCACACCGGCGGCATGAACCCCCATTTGACGCCGGCGGGGAAGCCGGCGCCGCCCCGCCCGAGCAGCACGGCGTCGCGAACCTGACCGTGGACGTCGGCGGGGTCCATGTTGAGGACGGCCCGCAGCGCGTTGTAGCCACCGGCGTTCTCGAAATTCGACAGGCGGTAGCTTTCGGGATCACCAAATCGGGACGTGACGATCTTCGGGCCCTCGTTGTCGACGTACCCCGGTGCGTGCGCAACATACGCATTTGATGGCATCAGATCTGCTCCTCGAGCGTGTGGCGGGTTACGCGGTAACCCGCGTTTCGGAGCGAAGCGACGAAAACTGGCATCGCTCTAGGAGGCCCCTTCCTCGACCGGCTCGCGGGAGGCGAACCAGTCGGGTTTACCCGTCCGGTCCGGCGGCTCGATACCGGCGCCGCGATCGAAGTCGATGTGCTGACGGATCTGGGCCAGCGTGCCGTGTGTGGGCACGTCGGAGCGTTTGCCGCTGCGGAGATCGTCGATCATCTGGTCGAACCCGTCGTTGTCGATCCGGTATTCATAGCGGTAGTTGACCTGGAGGCACGGGGCCTCGGTGCACGCCGCGATGCACTCGACGTCCTCGAGCGTGAACAAGCCGTCGTCGGTGGTGCCGCCGGGCTTGATGCCCAGCTTCTCCTCGGCGTGATGAAGCAACTCCTCGCCGCCGTTGAGCAGGCAGGAGATATTGGTGCAGATGTTGATCATGTACTTGCCGACCGGTTCGCGCTTGAACATCTCGTAGAACGAGCAGGTGCCGAGCACCTCGGCCGGTGTGACGTCGACCAGCTCGGCGATGTGCTCCATCGCCTCGGTGGTGACCCAGCCGTTCTGCTCCTGGGAAAGGTGGAGCAGAGGGATGAGGGCCGACTTCGGCCGGGGGTACCGCGAAATGATCTCCTTGGCCAGGAGTACGTTCGCCGCGCTCAATCGTGACACTACCTGTCCACCTCTCCAAGGATGGGGTCGACGCTGGAGATGACGGCGACCGCGTCGGCGATGAGGCTATCAGCCATCATGTGCGGCAGCGTCTGCAGATTCACGAAACTCGGGCCCCGTATGTGCATCCGGTACGGTTTGGGCCCGCCGTCGGAGACGATGTAGCAGCCGAGTTCGCCCCGTGGCGACTCGACCGCCACGTAGACCTCACCTTCGGGGACCTTGAACCCTTCGGTGAAGATCTTGAAGTGGTGGATCAGGGCCTCCATCGACTCGTCGATGCGGGCTCGTGGCGGCGGTGTGATCTTGGCGTCCTGCGCCCGGTAGTCGCCCTCGGGCATCTTCTCCAGGCACTGGTGCACGATCCGCATCGACTCCCGGATCTCGTTGAGCCGGATCGCATAGCGGTCGAACGAATCACCGTAGGAGCCGACCACAACGTCGAAATCGACCTCCGGATAGGCCAGATACGGCATCTCCCGCCGCAGATCCCAGGCCACACCGGTCGAGCGGAGGATCGGGCCGGTGGCCGACAGGGCGATCGCCTCCTCGGGGGTCATCACACCGACGCCCTGGAGACGGTCGCGCCAGATCGGCTGGCCGGTCATCAGGGTGTCGTACTCCTCCAAACGTGGCGGCAGCATGTCCATCAGCTGGGCAACGTCGTCGCGCCAGCCGTCCGGAAGGTCGGCGGCCACACCACCGGGGCGGATGTAGTTGTGGTTCATCCGGAGTCCGGTGACCTTCTGGAAGAACCGAAGCACCTGCTCCCGCTCACGCCAGCCGTAGATCATCATCGAAACGGCGCCCAGGTCCATGCCGTTGGTGGCCATGAAAAGCAGGTGTGACGAGATCCGGTTCAGCTCGCACATGAGCATGCGGATCCAGGTGGCCCGCTCGGGGATCTCGAGCCCGATCAGTTCCTCGACCGCCATCGAGAACACCAGCTCGTTGAACAGCGGCGAGGCGTAGTCCATGCGGGTGACGTTGGTCGGACCCTGGAGATAGGTGAGCTGCTCGCCGGTCTTCTCCATCCCGGTGTGCAGGTAACCGACAACCGGCTTCGATCGGAGGACGGTCTCGCCGTCGAGTTCGAGCATGAGCCGCAGCACGCCGTGGGTCGACGGATGCGACGGACCCATGTTGATCAGCATGGTCTGGTCATTCTCGCCGCCGACTGGTTCGGCGTCATCGGCCATAAGCTCAGCGGCCCGAACCTCGCTCATTCGCAGCACGGCATGGCGTCGGGGAAGGAGATGGAGTTGCCCGAGTACGCCTGCGGCCGCGCCTTCGCCGCCGTCCGTCTCGGTCACGTCTGTGTCGTCGGTAACGGTCATGAGTTCTGGGCCGGGGCCTTGAATTGGACGGGGATGGCACCGACCGCGTAGTCCTTGCGCAGTGGATGGCCGTCCCAGGTTTCCGGCATGAGGATTCGGGACAGGTCGGGATGGCCGTCGAAGGCGATCCCCATCAGGTCGTAGACCTCCCGTTCGAGAAAATCCGATCCGGGATAGAGCGTGTAGAGCGAGTCGACACGGGGATCGTCGGCCGGAACCTGGATGCGGGCCCGCAATCGGTCACGCCGAGCGTGCGAAACGAACGAGACGACCACCTCGTAACGCTCCGGTGAGATGCCGGCCGGGAGGTTTCGATCAGCGGCGTAGGCGCTGTAGTCGACTGCGGTCACGTCGACACACATGTTCCACCCGTCGGACAGGAGCTGCGCGGCCACGTCCGACCACTGCTCCCGGGTCGGGTGAATCACCCGTTGGCCGAGGGAATGGCTGACCGTACAGCCATAAAGCACGTCGGCATCGCCGGCGCCGTCCGCAGTGTCCCCGGCGGTCGCATCCCCGGCGTTCTCGGCTTCGGTTTCGTCGGTTCGTTCCTCGTCTTCGGCCGTCATGGCTTCCTCACCAGTTCCACCACCTGCGGTGCACCCTGGCCGTCTCGCTGCTCGATGCTGATGTTGGCTCCGGCACCCGTCGATTCACGACGGCGTAGCAGCTCGCCCGTCTCGATGTTGTAGCGCAGGGTTTCGATCGCGTGGAGCAACGTCTCGGGGCCGGGAGGGCAACCCGGTGCATAGACGTCGACCGGGACGACCTGATCGACGCCCTGAACGATGGCGTAGTTGTTGAACATCCCTCCGCTCGAGGCGCAGACACCCATCGAGATGACCCACTTCGGTTCCATCATCTGGTCGTAGATCTGGCGCAGCACCGGAGCCATCTTCTGGCTGACACGACCGGCGACGATCATCACATCCGCCTGCCGGGGAGAGGCCCGGAAGACCTCCATGCCCAGGCGGGCCAGGTCGTAGTGCGAACCACCGGTTGCCATCATCTCGATGGCGCAGCAGGCGAGACCGAAGGTGGCCGGCCACGACGATCGAGAACGGGACCAGGTGATCAGCCGCTCCAGCGGGGCCGTGAAGATGTTGTGGTCGAGGCCCTCGAAGCCGTGCTCCTGAACATTCTGAACGATGCCCATCAGACGGGGATCTCCTCGGAGTCGGGCTGCGATTCTCGGCCCCCCGGGGCCGAATACTCGAGCCGGTTCCCGGCCCCGGACCGTGGCGAGGACTCCCACACCGCCTCATAGCGGCCCTCCAGGCCGACCCGGCGGATCGTCGAGTCAGAGGTCCGATCGGCCGACCGCATCACATCGCGATCGACCTGACTCCGGTTCACCTGCAGCGGACCCCAGTCGAGCGCACCCTTGGAGATCAGGTAGACGAACGACTCGAACAGCAACGCCGAGAAGATCAGGATGGCGAGAAAGCCCGGGAGGCCGAGGCGCCCACTGGCGACGGCCCAGGGATAGAGGAACACGATCTCGATGTCGAAGATGACGAAGAGCATCGCCACGAGATAGAACCGCACCGGAAAACGCTCCGGGGGCTCACGACCGGGAATGATGCCGCATTCGTATGGTGCGAGTTTTTCGACTGTCGGGTTACGCGGTGCCAGCAGCTTGGAAGCGACAAGGCTCAAGCCGGCGAACAGCGCAGCCAGGATCAACAGGGCCAGAACCGGTAGGTACTGAGCCATGTGGTCCTCCTCTGCTCTTGGTGAACGAACGATCGATGATGCCGGGTCCGGCGCCGCTGCCGATCCGGATTACTTACGCGACGGCCGCCCGGATCTCCGCCTCACGCCTGTCCCGGTTGTGCAGTGCCCAGGCGAGGACGGCGAACACGAGACCGTTGAAGATTGTGAACATGAACGGTGTGAAGCGTAGTCCACTGATGATGTTGGGGATGGGACCACCACGGTCGCGCTCCATCACCACCGAGATCAGCGGGGCGTCGGGATCGATCTCGGCCACGGGCGGGGGCTGTCCGGGCAGAGTCGGTTTGGCCACGGTGGCCTGGGTTTGAATGACCATCAACTCCTGGCTGTGCGTGGGGTGGAGGAAGGTCTCGTCGAAGAAGTGAGCGACGCGGGACAACTGCTCGGAGAAGAAGTTGGTGCCTTCATCGATCTCCAGGATCGGCTTGCCGCCACGAGTGAATCCGCCGAACTGCAGCGGCAGGTACCCGCCGGCGTCATAGATCCCCTCCTCGAGGAGCAGGGCGTCGGCTGCGGCCTGGGCCTCACCCCGGGTCGAATCCGAGGTGGGCAGGTATCGCCAGTCGCCGAGGTCGAGGCTCTCCGATTGTTCGAGCGCTGCGGCCTGAGCCTCGTCGGGATCGTCGATGCCGGGAGCGGAGAGCGTGACACCGCCAAGATCGGGGACACCCTCGATCTCGGAGAACAACAGTCCGTCGTCGGTGTCCTCGGGATCGTCGACGTCGACCTGGACCAGCTCCCAGGTCGGGGGATTGCCCCGCCACCCGATGCCGTAGACCGTCCAGATGATGCCCATCAGGAACATCCAGCCGAACAAGCCGGCCATCGAGATCATGAAGCCGCCGCGGGTGCCGGTGTTGGTGGCGATGATGAGGTAGGTGCCGCCGATGAGAACGACGACACCGACCATGACGCTGAGAAAGCCACGGAAGAACGGGTCGAAGCCGATGCCGTCGATGAAGGCCAGTTGCAGTGTCGATGTTGCTGCCAGTGTCGTCATCACAGACCTCGCTCGTAATCGACAACGGCTTGGATGTACTCGGGCGGAAGGATCTTGCCGAAGCCCGGCATCATGCCCGCCCCACTCATACCGCCTCGACCATAACCGCTGCCGGCTTCCGCCCCGCTGTAGATGAACTCGTAGTGGGCCCGGCTGGTCCTGGGCGGCATTTCGACGATGTCGCAGCCCGTGGCCAGTGCACCGCTGTCGAGGGTGACGACGTCGCCTCCGAGATCGGCCGGGGTCAACGGCTCGGGATCGATGAACGCACCGCTCTCGTCGCGTTCGAACACCGTGTCGGGGGCGATCGGGTAGGTGCCCGCCAAGTCGCTCTGCCAAAGCTGCGACACGTAGTCGCACGAGGCGAGGTCGCCGTTGCGGGCCTCGTCACCGTCGGGCCCGGGCCCGAGGATCAGATACGGTACACCGTTGCCGTCGACCGGCTCACCCTGGTCGTCGAGCGGAACCGGCGTGCCGTCGGAGGCGACCAGATAGGTTCCGTCGTAGTCGACCGGATTGCCAAGTACCGGCTCGGCCTGGGTGGTCTCATCGAAGTTGGCCACCTCGTACCAGCTCCCGTCGGGCAGCAGCCAGGTATCGTCGGGGAAACGATCCTTGGTCGAGCTGTTGCACAGGTTGTAGCCGATACCCGACGGGTTGCCACCGCCACAACCGGCGACACCGGGATCGAGAATGTCGGGAACGACGTTGAGGCCGAGCGACCAGCCGGCCGTGTGGCAGCGACCGCACGAGTAGGACCCGGCACCGAACCCGGAGTTCAGACCGAGATTGAAGATCGCCTCGCCGATGGTTCCGAACTCACCCTCCGCGATGGACCGCTCGACCTCACCGACGATGTCGTCGCGGACGTTGTGGGCCTCCTCGAGAGCGACCTGGCTCTCGACGTCCTGGGCGTCGTTCGGATCACCGGCCGACGCTATGTCGATCGGATCGAGGCTCTGCTGCTGAAACGTCCGCATGTAGATGATGACGTTGTCGATCTGCTGGGTGGTCAGCGGGCCACCGCCGGGCGTTCCCCAGGCCGCCATGGGCGAGCCGGGCCGACCGAAGTTCAGGATATAGCGGACCTCGTCCTCACCGTATCGCAGCAGCACGTTGTTGAGTGCCGGAGCCTGCCAGTTGGCGTTGGCGATGAACTGGCCGTCGGCGTCCTGGAGCACGTACGGGGCGTTGCCCCCGACGCCACCACCGGCGTGGCAGTTCACACACTGCGCACCCTCGGTGTAGGTGTCGTTGCCTCGACTCTCGAACGACCGGTTGTAGGCCGCGACCGCACCCTCTTGACGACCGGGCTCGGCGATCCAGTAGAAGGGCAGGATGAGAGCGAGCAGGGTGAGCAGGACGAGCGCAAAGCTGAGCGACTTGTCGAGCTTCGGCCCTTCCAGCTCCTCGTCGCTCAGGTATTCCTTGCGGTTGGGTGCGAGCTCGATCTCCGATCCCAGTTCCTTGCGGGAAACCAGGATGTTCCGGATCCACGCCGCCACGAAGCCGAGCAGGACGATGGTGGCGACGGTTAAACCAATGGCTCGAAAATTCGCTCCCAGAATGGGAGTGTACGCAGCGATATGGTTTGGCATCAGTGACCGCCGCCAGAACTCAAGCAGTGCGGCCCCTCAGCTTCCTGGCCGGTGGTGTTCGTGCCGATCGCCGGTCCCTGGATGACGTCTCCGGTGTCGACGATCAGTTCGTTGGCTGCGCTCACTTGCATGGGGAATCGGTCCATACCTCGGGGGGCCGGGCCGGCCTTCTTCTCTCCGACCTGGTTGTACTGCGAACCGTGGCAGGGGCACTCGAACCACTGCGAGGTTTTGCATTCGGGCACCCGACATCCTAGGTGAGGACACGTCTGGAACAACGCAACAACACCGGCCTGCAATCCGGCCTCAACCTTCGGGTAGAAGGTGTACGTGGACTGGGCCTTCAGGACTGCGTTGGCCGGGTACTCGGTGATCCACATCCGACCCTGCGGGTAGTAGAAGAACCCGGACCCGGTGGCGATCTCGCGCTTGATGTCGTCGATGCGACCGACATTGATGCGGGCGCCGAAACCTTCGGTTGGCCTGGGCCAGAGCTGGGCGATCACGGCGGCGCCGAAGGCGCTGAGGGCGAGACCGAACATGGCGGTGATCGAGCGGTTCAGGAACTGCCGGCGGGTGACCCCGAGCGTTTCGGGATCCGGCGGAACATACGGCGTGTATTCGACCGGAGCGCGCTCCTTCAGAGCCACGAGCTCACCGGATCGCTGAGCCCTGGCCGCTGCCTCCACCGCCCTTCCGCTGCCTTCCGAACCGACCGAAGCCGCCGTCGACTCCGTGGACCGGTCACGACGAACGGTCTCGGAGGAGAGCTGCCCGATGGCCGACCGGGTATCTCCACGCCGCACGGCAGCGGTCAGCACGACGATGGCCAGGAGGGCGAGGACTATGAGACCGATGACGATTGAGGTTGCCATTACAAGCTCCTGATTTACAGATCGAAGAAGATGCCTTCAACCCAGGGAAACACGAAGTTGAATCCGGGCCCTCGGAAGAACGAACCGATGATGACGAGTACGGCCCAGAACATCATGAAGTAGGTGAACACCGAGACCGCGAACTTGCGGTCCTCGGGCTTGTTGCTCGGGTTCCTGTCGACGTAGGGGGCGAGCATCAGCGCAAAGAGGCCGATGCCGGGGATGGTCACGCCGGCGACCATCGGGTGGAACATCGTCAACAGCTCCTGCAGACCGAGGAAGTACCACGGCGCCTTGGAGGGGTTGGGGGTGGCGTTGACGTCGGCCAACCGCAACAGCGGGGCGTTGACGAAGATGGAGAAGACGGTGAGGAACGCGGTGACGGCAAGCGCAGCACCGAACTCGACCACGATCAGGTGCGGCCAGGTGTGGACCTTGTCGAGTGGTTGGGCCTTGATGTCCTGGATCGAGCCCGACTTGACGACGGTGAGCAGGCGCTGGGTGTGTCCGGCCGGGCCGGTCATGGTCGGCACGGCGGCAGCCGGAGCGGGAGCCGTGGCCACGGCGGTTCCACCGCCGGCAGCGGCGACCGCGGTGCCGGCACCCTCGTCGCCCCGGGACTTGGCCGACTTCGAGCGTTCGAGCAGGTGGGCCGGGATCTTGGAGGCGGCACCGGACGGTGCAGACTCGCCACCCGAGGAACCGGCGTCGGAGGAACCCTCATCGGAGGGACCCTGGGCTTTCGCTTTGGCCTCAGCCGCTCGTTTTCGGAGATGCTCCGGGATTTCAGTCATGTCGCTCTCTATCGCTCAATCAAGAGATGTGCAGGGGTGGGCAGGACGGGCCGATCTAGAGCGGACCCGAGATACCGCCGTCCTTACGGACTCGCCAGAAATGGATGGCCATGAAGATGACCGTCACGAACGGGACGAACAAAACGTGTAACACATACCATCGCAACAACGTGTCGGTGCCGATGACGCTGCCGCCCAACAAAACGAACTTCACCTGGTCACCGAACACCGGTGTGAAGCCCATCATGTTGGTTCCAACCGTCACCGCCCACAAGGCCAGCTGATCCCACGGGAGCAGGTAGCCGGTGAACGACAGGAGCAGGGTCAACGTCAGCAGGATCACGCCGATGACCCAGTTGAACTCGCGGGGTGCCTTGTACGCACCGTGGTAGAAGACGCGGGCCATGTGGAGGAACACGGAGATCACCATGAGGTGGGCACCCCATCGATGCATGTTCCTGACGAGAAGACCGAAGGCGATCTGGGTCTGCAGGGCCTCGATGTCGTCCCAGGCCGCGGCGGCGGTCGGTCGGTAGAAGAACATCAGGAAGATGCCGGTGATCGTCAGCAGGATGAACAGGAAGAAGCTCAGGCCTCCGAGGCACAGTGTGTAGCTGACCTTCACCGCGTGGCGCTTCACCTTCACCGGGTGGAGGTGATACAGCACGCTGTTCATGATGACGTAGGACCGGTTCCGGGGGCTGTCGGTGTAGCCCTTGCGGAAAACCGAACCGGGACGGAAGATCGAGTTCCAGGCCTGGGATCCCTGGACGGTGTCTGGCATCGAGGAAAGTGAGGCCTGCAGGCGCTCCACGAGCGTCGGTGAGTCTTGAATCGACTTTGCCATGAGGGTTTCCTGGTGTTTGCTTCCTGCTAGTTGGTTCGTCGTGGTGGTACGGATTGGATTCGGTTGCGGAGGTATTCGTTTCCGTGAACGGGGTTGGTCCGTCGGCGGGACAATCTAAGCCAGGCGCATGCCGTAGCCGTAGCCGTAGCTCGGCATCCGCTGGTGGTGATCGCCCGTCGGAGCCGGATCGCCGACCTTGCCGAGGATGATCACGCCGGTCGGGCACCGGTCGACGCACAGCGCGCAACGGGTGCACACGTCGTCGTCGATCGTGAAGATGAAGGCGTCGTTCGGATCATCGCCGGGCTTGGCGACGCCGTAGCTTTCGTCGATGCAGTCGAGGGTCTGCATGTGGATGCACTTCCACGGACAGATGTCGACACAGCCTTCGCAGGCGATGCACTCCGATTGATCGATGTGGATGAACTGCTTCGGCTTGACGGCCTTGGCCAGATAGTCGGCGTCGACCTCCATGAGGAGGTAGTCGGTCCGGAATTCCGGGAGTGGCGGGTTTGCGTCGGTTGTTGCCATACGGTGTGCGTTCTACCTCCTGTCCGTGCTTCCCTAACCCTGCTTGATGAGCGGGCGGCCGAAGGAGCTGGTGCGATCGAGGGCGGCCTGCGTGCGGGCCTCGGCCTCCTTGTCGCGGTTCTGCCACTTGACCCACATCCAGATGTGGAGCCCGAGGGCAACGCCGTAGATGGCGACGGCGATGGAGTCGGAGATCGTGCGGTAGGTGATGTCGAACGGGAACCAACCGCCCTGGCTGATGGGCTGGAGGATGTTGCCGGGCCCGAACACGATCCGGTCGGCCCGCCACGAGAGCTCGTTCTCGGCCAGCGTCAACCACTGGTGGGGCACGACGCCGTAGGCGAGGAAGCTGAGGAAGAAGACGTAGGCCGCGCCGGCCATCGCCTCGCCCCAGGTCAGCGGAGTGCCGACCGGACGGCGCCTTGCGTACCAGAAGATGCCAACCGACATAAGTGCTGAAACAACGATCGATGTCACGAGGGCAACCACGCTGCTGATGCTCCTTACGGTTGGGTATTCATCAACGACCCTACCGGGGCCGCCGGACGCTGATAGTTACAGTTTGATTCTCGACAGACGTTCACAACGTTCCTTCTCGGTGAACCTGATCGACGAACATTCGACTTTGTGAACCTGTGCACAAATCTAGTCGTTGAGGCCGGAATCCGCTCATCCGTAACTCAACATCCATGGTCGACCCTATACCGGCCGCAGTTCCGGCGGCAACACATCCGACGACCGCAGGCACGGCCTGCGGCGCACGGATTGGCGGGATTGAGATCGTGTTGCGGTGTCGGCCGTTTGCCGCTCGGGCTCGCCGTTCGGGCGGGATTTGTTGATAAGTTGTTTGGTCGTGCGGCCCGAGTCCTACACTCGGGCTCGCTCCAGATTCGTCCGTCAGGTGTAGCACCGCCCGACCGGATGCTCGTTCTTGAACTCACGTGCCGGAGGACCGTTGACCGAGATCCCCGAACATCTACTGAAGCGGAGCAAGGCGGCCAAGGGTAAAACCGGTGGCGACGCCGGCTCCGAGTCCTCCGAATCGGCGGCCCCGGCCGCCTCCGAGAGCGCGGCCGCACCGGTGGCCGCCGGAGGCTCCGCACCAGCGGCAGCCGCGCCCGAGGGCCCGGTGGTCACGTTCCCGAATCTCGACCCCGAACCCGAACCGCCCAAGCCTGAGCCGGCCTTCGTCATCGCGGCGAAGTCCCGCAACCGGATTCCGGTGTGGGCGCTGCCCGTCGTGGCGGCGCTCCCGATCTGGGCGATGAGCTTTGCCGGCACCATGCAGCAGCCCGAGACGGAGGACCCGGTCCTCGTCGAATCGGCGGCGATCTTCTCCGAGGCCGGTTGCGCCGGCTGTCACGGCGGCAACGGTGGCGGCGGTTCGGGCTACCAGCTGTCCGAGGGTGAGGTCATCACCACGTTCCCCCGGGTTGTCGATCAGATGTTGCATGTGGCCCGCGGATCGGCGGCCATCGACGGTCAGACCTACGGAGCCGACGGGCGGCGGGTCGCAGGAGGCAGCGGCGCTCAGATGCCCGCTCAGGCTGGCTCGCTGACCGTGCACGAACTCGAACTCGTCATCTACCACGAGCGGGCCACGCTGTCGGGCGAGGACCAGGATCAACCCGGCTACCAGGAGTGGATCGATCACATGCGGGAAGACGCCGAGACCGGCGGCGGTGAGGAGATCGTCGGAGAGGAGTACATCGCCTTCCTGCAGGAGTGCGCCGATCCCGACGTCAGTCCCGACGCCACCGGGGCGATGGCCTCGCCGGATCCCGAAGCGGAACCCTGCCCCGGCCCTCAAGCCGAGGCCGAAGAGGGCTGACCGCGGGAGGACCGCCGTCTATTCGTAGCTGCGGAGTTCGACGGTGTTGCCGTCTGGGTCGCGCACGTAGAGGCTCCTGGCGTAGCCCTGGGCGCCGTACAGGTGATCCAGCGGGCCGCGAACCACGTCGATCGCATCGTGGGCCGCCAGGTCATCGAGATCGACAGGCTCCACCACCACGCAGAAATGGTCGAGGTTTGCGCCATCGGGCGGCGGGGAATCGGCCTCCGAGCGAGCGAAGAGATCGATGATCGTGGTCCGATCGATCCGCACCGACGGGAATGGCACCTCACCCGAGCGCCACTCGTCGACCCGATCTCCCTCCAGCCCGAGCGTGTCGCGGTAGAACCGCAGTGAGCGCTCCTGGTCGGCGCACAGCAGAACGATGTGATCCAGACCCACGACTCGCACCAGCGGTTCCATGGGCCCCATCGTAACCGCCGCCGGAGGTGTCGAACGGCAGCCGACCGCCGTGGTGGACCGAGCCGACAGATGGTCTAGATCGAGCCCGCAGCCGGTAGCACGAACCGGTAGGTGGCGAGCCAGTGGAACACCGATGCGGTGACGACGAGCACGTGAAACAGCTCGTGGGCCGAGAAGACACGCGGCCACAGCTTCGGCCAACGGGTCACCTTGAACACCATGCCGACGGTGTAGAACACGCCGCCCAGAGCCATGAGACCGACTGCGCCGCGCCCCGCCTCGCGGGCGAGGGGAGCCATGATCGGTATCGACATCCACCCCATCACGACCATCATCGAGAACGACAGCACGTGGCGTTCCATCGACGAGAGTGCTCGATGGACGATCCCGAAGGCGGCCATCGACCAGACCACCGCCATGGCCACCCACTGCATGGGACCGTCGAGGATGAGAACCCCGACCGGGGTGTAGGAGGCGGCGATCAAGAAGAAGATCATCGAATGGTCGAGGCGCTGCATACGAACCTTCCACCGCGTCGACCACGGGATCGAATGGTAGAGCGAACTGGTGAGGTAGAGCCCGAGTAACCCGAATCCGAAGACGGTCACGGCGATCCTCGCCGACGCCGACTGGGCCCGGATGAGCAGGACCGACGTCCCGAGCAAGGAAGCGAACGCGGCTCCCCCGTGCAGAAAGCCGCGCACCGGGTTCTGCATTCGCCCCAGTGTCCAGCGGTTGAGATCGTCGAAGTGGCTCACCGAATCGAAGGTACATGCAATCCCTTCAGTGACCACCCGTCAGGGCCGAAGTATTCAGCTATGAGGCTCCGGGCACGTCTGACCGTCTTCATCCTCACGGTCTGGTTTCTGGCGGCTGCCCCGCTGGCACCGGCCATGGCCGTCGACGTCGAAGCCGAGGCCGCGTCCTACCGGATCACACCGAACATGGTCGTGGACCTGGTCGATGATCACGGTCCGGACGGCGGCCACACAAACGAGGAAACGGCTGGTGACGCAGCGGCTGAACAGGCGGCCGAGATCCTGGCCGATGTCAAAGCGAGGCTGGAGGCCGGGCCGTCAGCGTCGGCTCAAAAGGCCCGGGAGGCGCAGTTCACCGCCGCGATCGCGGGGCGGGCCGCAGCGGCCGGATTCTCGGTCGCCTACGACCCGTCGTACCCCACGCCGTCGATCGCCAAGGCGGCGGTCGAGGCCGCAGTCCAGACCTGGGACGACACGCTCGACACGAACGGCACACCGGTCGTCGTCTGGGTGGTGTGGAGGTCGTTCGGAAATTCCCGCATCCTCGGCTCGGGCGGCCCGTACGAGTTGCGCAACCGGAATGATCTGCCGACCGGCCACTACTATCCGGCTCCGCTGGTGAACGCGTTGACCGGTTCCGACCAGAACGGCACGGATCCCGAGATCGTGATCGTCCTGAACAAGGACCTGGCCGACTCCGGTTCCTGGCACTACGGATCGGGCCCACCGGGCCGCAAGATCGACCTCCAATCGGTCGTGCTCCACGAGGTCGGCCACGGGGTCGGCTTCGTCAGCTCCGCCAGCGACAAGTCGGGACCGATCGCCTTCACTGCACCGCCGTTCATCTACGACGTCCAGGGCGTCTACCAGGGATCCCCGGTCGTCAACGCCCCCAACATCGGTTCGGCGCTGACCTCCGGTGACGTGACCATCAAGACCAGTGCCACGCAACGCCGGGCGGTCCACACTCCGTCGACCTGGCAGCAGGGAACCAGCTTCTCCCACTTCGAGCCGGACAGCGGATTGCTGATGGAACCAAGTCTCGACTCGGGTGCCACCAGCCGCGCCGTCGACGGTGCCACCCTCGGGGTGCTCACGATGATCGGCTGGTCGAGCGTGCTCAACGTCACCGGGCCGCCGACGGTCACCTCACGTGCACTCGACGGTCAGATCGAACGGGTCTACGTCGCCCACCTCCAACGGGTGCCTGACGACGCCGGCTTCACGTTCTGGCTCAATCAGCGGGCACGGGGAATGTCGCTGTTGGCCATGATCACCGAGTTCCAGTCGAGCGCCGAGTTCGTCCGAACCTACGGGTCGTTGAACAACACGCAGTTCGTGACCCTGATCTACAACAACGTGCTGGGTCGCAACCCCGACAGTGGTGGCCTGGCCCACTGGAAAGGTCTGCTCGACCGCGGTCTGTCGAGGGCCGAGGTGACCGAAGGGTTCATCGAGTCGACCGAGTTCGTGCGGATCACCGGAACCGACGCACCGTACCCGGCGGCCGAAGGCCCGATCCGGCGCCTCTACCTGGCATTCTTCGGACGCGAGGGTTCAGTCGCCGACGTGACGTACTGGACCAGCCGGTACTCCGGCGAAAGAACCCTGATCTCGATCGCCGACTTCTTCTCGACGTCGACCGAGTTCAACAACAAATACAGCAGCCTGAGCGATGCCCAGTTCGTCAGACTGGTGTACCTCGGTGTGCTCGGGCGCAGCGCCGACTCCGCCGGCTTCGACTTCTGGATGGCCCAGCTCGACGCCGGAACCTCGCGTGGCGAGATGATGCTCGAGTTCAGCCAATCCGCCGAGTTCATAACGTCAACCGGCACGCTCCCCTGATCCCCGAAATCCGCAACCAGGCTGACACCGGTGTCACCTGACACACGCGGAACGGGGGTTTAGAGCAGCGGGGCGACCTCGGCACTCAGGTAGGTGAGGATGAAATCGGCCCCGGCCCGTTTGATGGCCGTGAGCTGCTCGAGCGCCGCCGCCTCGCCGTCGATCCAGCCGTTGGCCGCCGCCGCCTTGAGCATGGCGTACTCGCCGCTCACGTGATAGGCGGCGATGGGCACGTCGACCTCCGCCCGGGCTCGGGCGATGATGTCCAGATAGGCCATCGCCGGTTTGACCATCACCATGTCGGCCCCCTCCGACAGATCGAGGCGGATCTCCTCCAGCGCCTCCCGCCCGTTACGCCAGTCCTGCTGGTAGCCCTTCCGGTCGCCTCCGCCTTCGATGGTGACGTCGACGGCGTCGCGGAACGGCCCGTAGAACGAACTGGCGTACTTGGCCGAATAGGCGAGGATGGGGATGTCGTCGAACTCCGCCTCGTCGAGGGCGTCACGGATGGCGAGCACCTGACCGTCCATCATGCCCGACGGCGCCACCACGTCGGCCCCGGCCTCGGCCTGGGCGATGGCAACGTTGCCGTAGAGGTCCAGGGTGAGATCGTTGTCGACCCGACCACGATCGTCGAGGAGTCCGCAGTGCCCGTGGCTCGTGTACTCGTCGAGGCAGAGATCGGCCATCAGCACCATGTCGTCGCCGACGTCGGACGCCAGGTTGCGGAGGGCCACCTGCACGACGCCGTCGGGATCCCAGGCCTCGGTGCCCTCCGGATCCTTGCGTGCGGGGATCCCGAACAGGATCACCGCCGGGATGCCGAGTCCGGCGAGACGCTCGACCTCGACCCGCAGGCTGTCCTGGGTGTGCTGGACGACACCCGGCATCGACTCGATCGGGGCCGGCTCGATGATGTCCTCCCGCACGAACAGGGGAGCCACCAGATCGCTGACCGACAACTCGACTTCAGCCACCAGGCCGCGCAGGGCGGCGGTACGGCGGAGACGACGCATTCGACGTTGGGGGAAGGTCACCGCTTCAGGATAGGTGCCACCCGTGCGGCCGCGCCCCGTCTGCGGGGCCGGCGCCGCACACAACGGCTTGGCTGTGACCGTTCAGCGCCCGAGCCGCTCCGGGACGAGCAAAGCGGCGAGGGTGCCGATCAAGCCGTCCTCGGTGTGGGGGTCGGCCACGGCGGTGACCGGCACGCCGAGCCGGTCGGCCCGCTTGGCGGTGCGGGGGCCGATGCAGACCACGACCGGAGGCACGCTGTCGGCCCCGAACCGGGTCACGAACCGGGTCACGGTCGACGGTGAGGTGAAAGCCACGGCTGCGGCGTCGACGATGGTCCGGGTGAGGGCGGCTTCGTCGTCGGGATCCTGGAGCGGGTCGGGGGATACGGTCCGGTACGCGATCACGTGGTCGACCCGGTAGCCCCTCTCCATCAGACCTTTCTTGATGGTGGCCCCGCCCAGCTCGGCGAGCGCGGCCAGGACCCGGATCGGGGAACCGTGGTCGGGGGCCGGCTCGAACTCCGACGCCAGATCGAGCGCCGTGGCCCGCTTGGGTGTGAAGTGCACCGACCAGCCGTTGGCCTCGGCCTCGGCCGCGGTGGCCGGGCCGACGGCGCCGACCCGCAGGCGTTCGGGCCAGGGTCGATCGACCCGTTCGAGCATCCGGGCCACGGCACGCACGCCGTTGGCGGAGGTCACGATCAGCCACTGGTAGTGGTCGAGACCAGCGACGGCGGCTTCGAGCGCATTACCGCCGTCCTGCGGTGGCCGCACCTCGATCATCGGGACGCTCAACGAGTCGAGGCCCACCTCGGCGAGTCGGCGGGCCAGGGCGACGTTGTGTTCAGCCGCCCTGGTCAGCACCACTCGGGGTCGCTCGCCCGGACCCGAGGAGCCACCCCCGGTCACGACGTTGCGGCCTCCAACGCCTTGCGGAGCGTGCGGGCCAGAACCCGCCCGGGTTCGGAGTCGACCGGCCCGACCTCGGTGTGCCGTTGCAGGTGTGCCAGGTCGGGGTCGGCAAGCACCCCCCGAATGGTGATCTCGACCCGTCGATCGACGGCGGCGACCGTGGCGTGGGCCCCGGCGGGAAGGGTGCAGTCGCCACCGAGCTCGGCCAGGAAGGATCGCTCGGCCTCGACGGCCAGGCGGGTGAGCGGATCGTCGATCGCGGCCACGAGGGCACGTAGCTCCCGGTTGTCGGTTCGGGTCTCGACCGCGAGGGCCCCCTGGCCGACCTGGGGTACGAACCAGTCGGGTTCGAGGTGGTCGATCACGCCGATCTCGGTGTCGAGGCCGAGCCGTTCGAGCGCGACCGCGGCCATGATCAGCCCGTCGACGACGGTCAGGTCCGCCGGCTTGTCGCCAGTGGCCTCGAGGCGGGCCAGGCGGGTTGCGATGTTGCCCCGCAGGTCGGTGAAGGCGGCCCCGGGGCAGCGGTCGAGCAGGAGTGCCCGGCGCCGATTGGATCCGCTGGCCAACGTCGGCTGGTCGCCGGCGGCGAGGCGGTCGGTCAGCTGCTCGAGCGTGATGCCGACGAGGGCGTCACGGGCATCGCCCCGTTTCGGATAGGCGGCCACGGTCAGGCCCTGGGGAGTGAGCGCCTGGAGATCCTTGGCCGAGTGCACGGCGATGTCAGCATGGCCGGCCACCACCACCTGCTGGATCTCCTTGCTGAACGCGCCCTTGCCGCCGAGTTCGGCGATGGAGCGTTCAAGGTCGAGATCGGCGAAGGTGTCCGAGGGCACCATGATGACGTCCAGCTCCGGCTCGACTTGGCAGAGCAGCTGGGCCACGTGGTTTGCTTGCCACATCGCAAGCGGACTTCGTCGGGTTGCAATCCTGAGTTCCGTGCGAACAAGGGTAACGGTGCCTGTCGCCAAGCGGCTCGCCCAAAAACACCCATCCGGGGCCCGGACCCCGACAAGACCCGATCTACCGAGGAGACGACTGAACATGAGTGCGAACGCGGAAAAGGCCTACGAGGCGATCCAGGCCCAGCTGGGCCAGGAGGCCAAGGCCGGCGACTGGTTGGAGATCGATCAGGACAGGGTCAACGCCTTCGCCGATGCCACCCTCGACCACCAGTTCATCCACGTCGACCCCGAGCGGGCGGCGCAGACCCCCTTCGGCGGCCCGGTCGCCCACGGGTTCCTCACCCTTTCCCTGCTCGTGCACCTTTCGTCGTCGATCCCCAACGAGACACCGCCGCTCGACGGCCTCCTGATGCTCGTGAACTACGGGCTCAACAAGGTGCGGTTCATCAACCCGGTGCCCGTCGGCTCCCGAGTGCGGGCCACATCACAACTCGGTGAGGTCACACTCAAGGGCAACGCCGTCGACATGATCAACAACATGACCGTCGAGATCGAGGGCCAGGAGAAGCCGGCGCTCGTGGCCGAGTGGATCTCCCGCATGGTCTTCGCCTGACCGGGGCCATCCCGGAACTCTCGTGGCGGAGCGGCGACCGACAGGGCCGGGTGTCAGGTCGAGCTGTGGGCCAGCACCGGACCGTCGACGTCGACGAAGTACTCGAAGCCGAGCCGATGCTGGGCCGTGCCCCGCTGCTGGTAGAAGCTGAGGATCTGGAGCTCGGTGGCCAGGTCGACCTGGCGGACGACGACTCCGTCGGGCACGTCGAGCCCGGTGCCGGTGAAGTTCAGGATCGACGTGATCCCGGCGGCCACCACCGCATCGGCCACCGCCTGACCGGCCTCCGGCGGGGTGACGATCACCGCCACCGAGATGCCGTGGGCTTCGATGACCGACGGCAGCTCGTCCACGTGATGGACGGGTAGATCGGCCACGGTGGAACCGACCTTGGTGGCGTCGACGTCGAACAAGGCCCGGACCGGGAAGCCGCGCTCGCTCATGCCCGTGTAGTTGGCCAGCGCACGGCCGAGGTTGCCGGCGCCGATCACCGCCACCGGCCACTCCTGATTGACACCGAGTGCTCGGCTGATGGCGGCCACCAGGTATTTCACGTCGTAGCCGACGCCGCGGGTACCGGTGATGTCGAGAGAGGCCAGATCCCGGCGGAGTGTGGCCGAGTTGACCCCGACGGCGGCGGAGAGTCGGGCCGAGGAGACACTGGACACATCGGCCTTGGCCAGATCGACGAGCGATCGCAGATACACGGGTAAGCGGCCGACGGTGGCATCCGAGACCGGCGTTTCGCTCATGGATCCAGAGTAGGTACCGGCACCGGATTTCACAAATGCACAAAGTCCGGTGCAGGAGATCACCGAGCACCGATCGTGGCAAACGGCCCGGCGGCTACGATTCGGGGATCGACACCTCGCGGCCAGTCCATCACTACCTGCTCCTCCTCGAGACCGATCTGAACCGGGTGTTCAGCCGCTCGCTCGGCTCGGTGGCCGTCGCCGAGCTGGAGGGCGTTACGAGGGCCCTTCTTGCGGCCGAGCACCGACCGACCGATGTCACCGTGACCTCACTCGGTCGGGCCACGGGGTTGTCGTTCTCCTCGTCAGCCGACCCGGATGCGCTCGACCGACTGCTCGGCCAACTGTCGTGTGGGCTCGCTCTGTTCGAGCAGACACCCGGCGACTCGACGACCTTGACCCCCCGCCCGCTCACCGAGTCGTTGGTCTACGACACCGATCTGGTGTCGGTGCAGCGATATCGGGGGAAGACCAATGAGCGGCTGACCAGGGCCATGTTGAACCTTGCGCTGGCCAATGCTGGTATCGGCCTGACCGGTCCGTGGGATCGGACGCCGACCGTGCTCGATCCGATGTGCGGCCGGGGCACGACGCTCAACTGGGCGCTGTGCTACGGCCTCAACGCCGTGGGAATCGAGCCCGACGCCGGGTCATTGCGGCACTACGACGGCTTCCTCCGCACCTGGGCCAAGCAACACCGCCTTCCCCACAAGCATCAGGGCTACCGCCCGAACAACGCCGAGCAGCGGCACACCACCCTCGATGTGGCTCCGACCCGGGCCGCCCAGAAGGCCGGCGATGGTCAGCGGGTCGAGACCTTCAACGCCGACGGCGGTGACCGGTCGTTGGCCATCAAGCGAGGATCGATCGATGCCATCGTGGCCGACCTGCCCTACGGCATCCAGCACCGAGCCGACCAGGCGAGGCTCGATCCGGCCGACACGCTCGAACTCCTGGCCCGGGTGGCGCCGACTTGGCGTCGCTGGCTGCGGAAAGGGGGATCGGTCTGCGTGGCGTGGAACGTGAAGCGGGCATCGCGGGTCGACGTGGCCGTTGCACTCGCCGAGGCCGGCCTGCTGGAACGGGTACCGGACCACGACCTCGCCCACGGCCCCGACCACGGCATGGAACACGTGGTCGATTCGACGATCACCCGAGACGTCCTGGTGGCCGTCGCCCGGTGACCGGCGGCCTCTACTGGCTGCGGCTGTCGGGCCCGTTCTCCCGCAGGTCCTGCAGGTCGGTCATGGCGGCACGCAGGTTGTCGATCCATTCCGACTCGTTGTCGGCGACGAGACGAACGCACCAGGCGAGCGCCTCGCTGCGGGATCGGGCGACGCCGGCCTCGATCAACGTGTCGAGCACCGCTCGATCCTCCATGCCGAGCCGGGTCATGACCGGAATGCTGGCGGTGGTGAAGGCGGCGTGTTTGTCGCCGCAGGTGACGGCCCATGACACGTGTCGCAGGTACAGGCCCTGGGCCCGATCGGCGATGGCCATCCGCTGCTCCCGGGTGTCTTCACGGAAGGCGGCGATACGGGCGTGGGCGGCGATGGCCTGGTCGTCACCTTCGGCTACCTCGGGCATGGGTAGGTTGCCGGTGACCAGGATCTCGTCGCGGTCGTAGTCGATGGTGGCC
>JAOTVU010000226.1 GCA_029863385.1 Acidimicrobiia bacterium | reverse complement strand
CAGAGTGGAGCTGAGGGGAATCGAACCCCTGACCCCCTGCTTGCAAAGCAGGTGCTCTAGCCAACTGAGCTACAGCCCCGTGTCGAATCGACAGCATCCCAGGTTATCGCCACCCGTCCTCGCTCGGGCCCCAATTCTGCCTTCCGCGGAACCGACCAAGCCCAAGTGTCGCCTACCCTCGAACGCAGGGCGTCAACCGATCGAATGAGGAGAAGGCACCGATGGGGGAGTACGACGACATCATCCAGGCTCAGCGGGAGATGCTGCTGGAGGATCTGAAAACGTTCACCGACGAGGAGTGGGCCGCCCCCACGGTCTGTGATCCGTGGACCCCACGGCAGCTCGTCGCCCACCTCACGTCGCTGAACCAGCAGACCCGGTGGAACTTCGTCAAGGGCCTCCTCGCCAACCGATTCGACTTCGACGCCTTCCTGGCCGCCGACATGCGTCGCCTCGATGTCGGGTCGAACGCCGACATCCTCGCTGCGTTCGAGCGGACGGTCAAGGAAGCCCGGCCGATCCCGCTACCCAAGATGGTGCCCCCGACCGAAACCATGATCCACGCCGACGACATCCGGCGGGCCACCGGGCGGCCCCGACGGGTTTACCCCGAGCACGTCCGACCCTTCCTCGAGCCCTACATGAAGTCCGGCGCCCCCGTACGAGGCAAGAAACGCGCCGAAGGCCTCAGCTTCCGGGCCACCGACATCGACTGGTCGGCCGGCACCGGGCCGGAGGTCGTCGGGCCCGCCTTCGACCTCCTGCTCGCCATCGGCGGACGGGGCGACGCGCTGGACTACTGCGAGGGCGACGGCGTCGAGATCCTCCGCAGCCGCTGCCGCCAGCGCTGAGCCAAACAGGATTCGCACCGCCGCACACGCCGGCTCTACGCTGAGCCGTCTTGACCTCTGTGAATGCACGGGCGTCGGGCGCGCCCGGCGAAGGTAACGGTCGCGCCGACACATCCGCCGGCGGCAGGCGCCCCGACCGCAGGAACTCCGAACGAAACAGACCCCGACCCTTCTACGGGTGGGTGATCGTCGGGGCCGTTTTCGTGATCCTGATGGTGGCCTCGGGGGTCGGCTTCTACAACGCCTCGGTGATCCTGTCGGCCGCCACCGACGAACTCGACGCCTCCGTCGGCGCGGTCTCGGGCGCCACCGGACTCTTCTTCGCCATCGGTGGGCTCACCGGGTTCGCCCTGGCCCGCCGCATGGAGATTCTCGACCTCCGCTGGTTCTTCCTTGGAGGCGGCATCGTCGGCGCGGCCGCCCTCTACGGACTCCGCTGGGTCGACAGCGTGCCCGACCTCTACCTCTTCTTCGCCCTGTTCGGCATCGGCTTCGGCTCGGCCGGGCTGGTCCCGGCCACCACGCTCGTGACCCGGTGGTTCGACCGGCGCCGCCCGATCGCCATCTCGATCGCGTCGACCGGCCTGTCGGTCGGCGGCATCGTGCTCACCCCGGTCGCCGCCTGGCTGATCAACCGCGACGGCCTGGCCAACGCCGGCACGCTGCTGGCCGCCATGTGGCTGGTCGGGATCGTGCCGATCGCTGTGCTGCTCGTGCGGCCGTTCCCGTCGTCGATCGGGTTGCGAGCTGACGGCGAGCCGAAAACAGCGCGGGCCGACGGTGAACCGAGGGCGGTCCGAGCCGCCGACGAACCGGACACCGAGGAGCCCGACGACGACGGCCCACCACCCGGGGCCTCCTACGCCCAGGCCCGCACAACCCGTTTCTTCCTCGGCCTCTGCGCCGCCTACCTCCTCATCTTCTTCGGCCAGGTCGGCGGCCTGGCCCAGCTCTACAACCTGGTCCAGGAGCGCACTGACGTCGCCACCGCCAGCACCTCGCTGTCGGCCCTCGCCCTGGCCAGTGTCGTCGCCCGACTCGTCGGCGGGGTGGTCGTGATCCGAGTCGACACTCGAATCTTCACCATCGCCCTCTCCGTCGTCCAGGTCCTCGCCCTCGTCCTCCTCGGGCTGGCGACCACCGCGTTCACCCTCGTCGGATCCTCGGTGATCTTCGGCATGGCGATCGGCAACCTGCTGATGCTCCAGCCGCTGCTCCTGGCCGAGGCATTCGGTGTCGCCGAGTACAGCCGTATCTACAGCTTCAACCAGCTCATCGGCACGGCCGGTGTGGCGGCCGGTCCGTTCGCTCTCGGGCTGGTCCGGGATCAGGTCGACTATCGGCTCGCCTTCATCGTCGCCGCGCTGGCCACCCTGAGTGGCGCCGCGGCACTCCTGGTCGGCGGACCGACGGTCAACGCCCAACGGATCTGGCGCTCCCAAACCGTCTGAATTCAGTCGATTTCGGGCCTGACGTCGCTCCCACCGCTCGCAGGTCCCCGACTGGATACCTAAAACTCGGTAATCTGCGGCGGCGTGGGTGTCGAAGGGGCTATCTGCGATAGCTTGATGGCGTGGCATCCGATGTCCATGAAACGAGTGCGAGCGGTACGCAGGGCTCGGTTCAACTCATCGATCTAGCGGAGGGAGAGCAGGAAGCCCCGTTCGCCGTCCGGGAGGCCGATGGGTCAGCCGGTGCTGCCCCCGGTCGGATGCCCAGCAGGGCCGAAATCCTCGCCTGGCTCGAGGAGCACCCGGTCGTCGTCGGTGTCGCCACCGGCGTCCTCTGCTTCTTGGTCATCGCCGGGGCCATGACCGCGGTTCTGGGATCCGACTCGCGCACCGACGCCGACGATCCTGTCGCCGGTGCCGCCCTCTCGGAAACCGAGGGGGGCCAGGGTTCGTTCAGCTCCAGCGGATCGGGTGGAGCCAACTTCACGTCCGACGAATCGAAGCTGTCACGTACCGGCGCCGGCAAAGTCGCCAACGGTGAGACCGCGGCGGGAGCGAGCACCAGCCCCAAGAGCCCGACGGCGCGGAATTCGTTGTCGGACGGCGCGACCACCGGGGGTGCGTCGAACCTCGATCAGAGCGCCACCATCAACGGCGGCCCGCCGGGTAGTGGTTCCGGCCAGTCATCCGGGCCCCTGTCGAATACCACCCTACCGACCGGTACCAACCCGAATGGGAGCCCCACCACCGGCGCCAGTTCGGCCGCCACCGGGAGCACTGCAACCACGCTCAATCCTGGGCCCAACGTCAGCGGCCCGATCCCCACGACGTCCACCACGAGTCGGGTGACAACGTCGAGCCCGGCGACCAACCTCACCACCACCGTGCAGACGCAGTCGACACCGGCGCCGACCACCCCGACCTCCGCCGTCACGACGCCGACCACCGCCCCGTCGACGGACCTGTCGATCGCTGCGCCGGGCGACGGCACGAGGCACCGGTTCGAGACACCCACCGACTTCGCCGCCAACTTGGTGACGGGGGCAACCCAGTACTGCTGGACGTTCATCCAGAGCGGCGTCACCGCGCTGAACCAATGCTCGGGTGGCACCACTTACCAGCTCCCGGCTCGCCCCGCCGGTCTCGATCCCGGCCTGGTGACCGTGAGGGCCACAGCGACCGGCCCGTCCGGAACCGTCTCCGACACCATCCAGATCTCGCTCTACCGAACACAGTTCATCAGCAATCCCACTCGAGACGTGGAGATCGGTCGGGGTGCACTCCGGGTCGGTGTGATCGACATGATCGGAGCAACGAACTACTGTTTCCAGATCACGCAGGCCGGCTACGACTCCGGCCCCCTCTGCTACAACGATCCGGGCAACTCGTTCACGAAGAACGACCCGATCTGGGATTTCCTGTCACCGGGCCCACTGACCGTCAACGCCACCGTCTCGGGCGGCGGGTTCGTGCTGGCCACGGGTTCGGTCACGATCAATCTTCTGGCCCCGTAGCATTCGCGCCGTCCACGGCTTCGGTGTCGGCCTCGCCGATACCGAAGAACGTCCCCAACCGGGTGCCGACGAAGATCCGTCCGTCCCACACCGCCGGGGTCGACTCGATGCATCCCACGAGCGGGAGCGTCCACACCGGATCGGGAGCGACCGTGGTGTCGGTCAGGTTGAAGGCGTGAAGATCGCCCGCACAATCGCCCTGAATCAGGGTGTCGTCGACGACGACCGGTGACGACCACAGCGGACCGGGCAGCGTCAGCGTCCACCGCGTCGACCCGTCGGCCCGGTCGAGACCGAGTACCCGCCCGTCGTCGGTCGCCACCAGCACCAGATCGCGATACAGGGCCGGGGTGGCCCACACGCCGCTGTCGAGACCGTCATTGGCCTCCACGCTCCATACCACCGGATCGTCCGGGTTCGACGGATCGAGCCTGAACACCTGACCGAGTTCCCGGGACCGGGCCGTGCCCCGCTCGTATTCGGCGGCGACATAGAGCTGCCCGTCGCCGTCGACCACCACCGAGGCGTCGATGTCGTCGCCCGCCCAGAACCTGAACACCCGCTCGGGGACACCGCCGTCGGCGACCGGAGCCAGGTCCCAGCCCTGTACCAGACCGCCCGAGTTGGCGAAGTAGACGACCGAGCCGCTGACCGCCACCGAGTTCTCGATCGACACCTGCACATCGCCAAGGTCGTTGAGGAGTTGGTCGTCCCACCCCTCGACCGAAGAAAGCAACTGGGGATCGATCGTGACCAGCCCGTCCGAGTCGTAGCCCCGGTTCAGCTTCACCACATAGAACCGTGAGTTCTCGCCGCCGACGATCAGCAGGTCGTCGATCACCATCGACGCACCGTCCCAGTCGTTGTTCCACAACGTGCGACCGCCGACGTCGGCCGCCAGCGCCCACAACTCTGTCGGCTCGGCCCGGTCGAGGGCCACGACATGCAAGGAGTCGTCCCGGCTGCCCGTATAGAGAAGAGGGAACCCGTCGGGGTCGATGGTGGCGGTGCCCTTGATGATGTCGCCGGTGAAGAACGGAGGATAGACGGTTCGCCCGTCGACCGGGTCGAAGAAGTTCACAGCCCGGTTGTAACCGCCGACCGCCACCCACCACTCGTCGGCGTCGTCGGGCGAGCCCGGCCGACGGAACACCAGCGGCTGACCGGTCCACCCGGTGCCGCACCACTCCTTCGGTTCACCACCGACGAACGAGGTCGAACACCCGATGGTGGCGCTCCACTGCACCATGGGCTGCTCCGGCACCGGTCCCCGCCCATGGAACGTGCGGGTCGGATTGCCCCGAAACGTGAGAAGGCCCTCGACCGAATCGAGCGCGCTCCAAGGCATCCCCGACGATGCCGGATCGACCCAGACCCCGTCGCGGACGTCCAACTCGGGTGGTGGCTCCGACTCGGTCACCGACTCCGACTCGATGACCCCCTCTCCGGCGTCGAGCGACGAGTCGTCTACGACCGGCGGTTCGCCCTCCGCTGTTGTCCCGGCGCTCGTGTCGGCCCGGTCGGCCCGATCCTCGACGGCCGTGGTCAGTGCGGAAAGGTCGGCGTCGGTGAGGGTGGTCGTTGCCTCTCCCTCGGCGATGCGCCCGATACCGCGGACAACATACGCGACCACCAGAACGATGGCAAGGGTGATGGCCACGACCAGCCAACGGGGCGGCGGGGGAGGGACATAGTGCGGACCCTCGCTCGTCGCCGCCGCCGACCTGTTCACTAGGCGAGTCCGCCCTCGGCGACCATTCGTTCCAGCGTCAACTCCGGATGATCCGACACCACCCGCTGCATCCAGTAGCGGCTCTCGAACAGGGCCAGCATCGTTCCGTCGGCGCGGCTCATCACCGTCACCCCCTGCATGGCGTTGAGCGCCGGGGCGCTCTCGGCGTCGGTGCGTCGGGCGATCGTGTAGGGTGTCGCCGTCAACTCGACGGCGGCCCCGAACTCGTTCTCCAGGCGGTGGCTCGCGACCTCGAACTGCAGCATGCCGACGGCGGCGAAGATCGGGGCCTGGTCGCCGAGGTCCTTGTCACGCAGCACCTGGATGGCGCCCTCCTCGTCGAGCTGGACGATGCCCTTCCGGAACTGCTTGAACTTCGACGTGTCTTTCACCCGGGCCCGCATGAAGTATTCGGGGGCGAACGCCGGCAGCGGGGGAAAGCTGGCCGCCTTCTCGACATAGACCGCGTCGCCGACCCG
>JAOTVU010000225.1 GCA_029863385.1 Acidimicrobiia bacterium | reverse complement strand
GCCCACAGCCATCGAAAGACGCCGTCAATTTCGAACGGCGACTCCGCGGTCTGCCCGGGTCCCGTTGCCGGCTCGGCCGTCGTCGGGACCGCAGCGGCGGGCGTCGGCAACACCGTCGTGGTCGACTCGATCGTCCCGGTGCCCGGTGCCATGTCGGACCGTTCCGCCCGGTCGCCGTCCAACGCCGCCTCCGGCCGGGAGTCGGGTGTCGTGTCCCGGGTCATCGCCACGGCGACCGCGGTCGCCCCGGCCACGGCCATGGCGGCCATCACCAACCGGGTCAACGGGCTCACGCCGGCGAAACGACCTGTCATCGGCCATCCACCGTAGATGATCGGACCCGCACCTCAACAGCGCTGCCGCCGGTCCGATTAGAGTGACGGAGCCCGGGCCGACGCCGCTCGACCGGCGTCGGACGGTACCATCGGCTTCCCGCCGGGCGGAACGGGCCAGGTGATCAACCGCCCAACCATCCGGAACCGTTCGTCCCCATCCACAATCAACAAACGGCACCAAATCATGAATCCTCCCCGACCGCGGAAGAACTTCGGCCACGAGAACGTCGACCAGCACCTGACGCAACTGATCGAAATGGTCGGCAACGATCACAACGACGATCTCGTGCGATCGATGCTGGTCACCGTGCTCGACATGGACGAAGCCGACATCGATCGGCTCGAGCTCAAGATCGCCAATCAGACCCTGGCGGAGATGCTCCACGCCTGGCGGATCTTCTCGCCCTACGACGACCGGGCGAAGGTCACCGTCTTCGGTTCGGCCAGAACCAAACCCGACCACCCCGACTACAGGCTGGCGGTCGATTTCAGCCGGGTCATGGCCCAACGCGACTGGATGGCGATCACCGGGGCCGGTCCGGGCATCATGCAGGCCGGGATCGAAGGCACCGGCCGGGAGAACGCATTCGGCGTGAACATCGTGCTGCCGTTCGAGCAGGAGGCGAATCCGGCGATCGCCGGCGACGAGAAGCTGGCCAGCTTCCGCTACTTCTTCACCCGCAAGCTCACGTTCATGAAGGAGACCGACGCGTTCGCGTTACTGCCGGGCGGATTCGGCACGCTGGATGAGACCTTCGAGTTGCTCACCCTCGTGCAAACCGGCAAGAGCAATCCGGTGCCGATCGTGATGCTCGACCACCCGGAGTCGACCTACTGGTCGGCGTGGCAGGACTTCGTCGAGTCCGAGCTCGGTGACCGCAACATGATCTCCAGCCACGACACCGATCTGTACCTGCATACACATGATCCGGTCGAGGCCGCGGATTACATCTGCTCCTACTACGCCTCCTACCACTCGATGCGTTACGTCGGCAACCAGTTGGTGATCCGCCTGAGGCACCAACTCGACGACGCTGCGCTGGCGACCCTCAACGACGAGTTCGCCGACATCGTCGCCAAAGGGTCGATCGAGGTTGTCGAGGCGACCAAGGCGGAGCGACGGGACGACGATCGGCTCGACCTCCACCGTCTCGGATTCCACTTCGACAATCGCAGCTTCGCCCGTCTCGTGTCGTTGGCCCGACGGGTGTCGAGTCTTTCCGGTGACGGTGATCAGTCGGCGCGAGGGCTGCGCCATGACATCAGCCCCGAGGTCGACCTCTGACGGTCAGCCGTCTTCCGACCGGGCGAGGCGAATCGCCTCCCGCTCGATCAGGGCGGCGGCCTTGTCAACCGAACGGCGAACTCGGCTCAAGACCTTGTCCAGGGGCGGCCGCCTGTCGGCCCCGTCGTCGAGGGCGTCACGCAACACGGTCATCGACAGATCACCGAGTTCCTCGCTGATCGCGGCGAGCCGTTGGTGGAGGTCTTCGAGCTGTTGTTCCATAACACCGGTCAGTTTGGCACGAATTCACGATGTCCGGCGCTCCTGGCCCCTCAAGTTGCGGTAACCTGCCTCGGTGTCCATACCCGAAGACGGCCACTCCTGGTTTTCCGTCAACGACGTCGAGGGCAACACCACCTGGCTTTTCGACACCACCTTCCTGCGATCCCGGTACCGGTGCGTGTACGGACAGGGGTGCCCGTCCATCGACTCCCAGCCCGATCCGACCGCAACGCTGGGGTGCTGCATCCACGGCGCCCACATGGTCGACAAGGAGGACCGTCGCAACGTCCTGGCCTTCGCCGAGCGGCTCGGTCCCGACGTCTGGCAGAACCGGACCCTGGCCGAGGCCAAAGGCGGACCCCTCAAGAAGAAGAAGGGTGGCGACTGGGTGACCCGAAAGGTCGACGGCGCCTGCATCTTCCTCAACCGCGACGGGTTCGACGGCGGCTCCGGCTGTGCGCTGCACCTCGGAGCCGAACAAGCGGGGGCCCGTCCGATGGACTGGAAGCCGGACGTCTGCTGGCAGGTGCCGCTTCATCTCGACATCCACACCGACGAGTACGGTCACGAAACCGTGCTGCTGCGGGCCTGGCAGCGGCGCGACTGGGGCCCTGGCGGTGAGGACTTCCACTGGTGGTGCATCGAGGACCAGGCCACCACCCACATCGACGATCAACCGGTCTACGTGACCCTGGCCGACGAGTTGATCGAGATGGTCGGCCGCAAGGTCTATCAACGGTTGAAGAACCATCTGGATACCCTGGCGCACGACCGTTCGATCCATCCCAACGGATCGCCGATCGCGGCCACTCCCGTGGTCCTCTCGTAGCCGAATCGGCGCTACGCCGGCCCGACCGTGCCACCGAACAACACCAACAAATCGTTCGTCGGATTCGTTCATGCCCTCAGTCACGCCATCACTCATCGCCAAGTCACGACGCCTGCCGAGCCCGACGGCGTTGAGCCGGCAGATGGCCCGCCTGTTGCCGGAGCGACACGGGAGTCAGCTGCTGGTGGCGGCCATCGCGGTCGGTGTGATCGTCGGGTTCGCCGTCGCCGTTTTCGATGCAATCGTTCTCGAAGTCGTCTTCCACAGGGTCCTCGAGTTACCGCTCTGGGTGCAGGCTGTGGCTCCGCTCATCGGACTGACGTTGACCGTGGCGATCCTCCAGGTCATCGGCAACGGCATCGGCCCGTCCACGTCCGACGAGTACATCTACTCGTTCCACTCCCGCCGTCCCACCGCCGAAGGCCGTCCGCTCGTGGCTCGGCTCATGGCCGGCGTGTCGACAATCGGGCTCGGCGGCGCACTGGGTCTCGAGGGACCGTCGATCTACATGGGCTCGAGTATCGGCGTTTGGATTCACGGGCGACTCGATCGCTGGCTCGGGCGGGACTCGGCGAAGTTGCTGTTGACGGCCGGCGCGGCCGCCGGTGTCTCGGCGCTCTTTCAGGCTCCGGCCACCGGTCTTGTCTTCGCTCTGGAATCGCCCTACCGCGACGACGTGGCGCACCGGGCGCTTCTCCCCTCGCTCATCGCCTCGGCGGCCAGCTACCTGACCTTCGTGCTGATGCCGTTCATCCATCCCGATCGCCTGCTCGGATTCACCCCCGAGGCCGACTTCGGTATCGGTGATCTGCTCGGGGCGGTTGCCGTCGGAGTCGGAGCCGGCCTGGGTGGGCGCTGGTTCGCCTGGACCGTCAGACGGGCCAAGTCGCTGCGATCCCAGTTCTCCCCGTGGGTCCTGGCCCTGACCGGGGGCGTCCTGCTCGGCGCCATGGCTCTCATGTCCGACTTTCTGTTCGACAAACCTCTGACGCTGGGTCCGGGCCTGCAGATTGTCGACTGGCTCGGAACACGGCCGCCGCTGCTCATGATCAGCGCGCTCTTCGTGTTCCGTGCCGTGGCGACACTCGCGACGGTCGGAGCGGGAGGGGTCGGCGGCTTGTTCATCCCGCTCGCGATTCAGGGTGTGCTCTTCGGTCGCCTGGTCGGCGACGGCCTCCAAGACCTCGGCTGGGCCCACAACGCGTCGATCTGGCCCTTTCTCGGCTTGGCCGCCTTTCTCGCCGCCGGCTATCGCACCCCGATCGCGGCCGTCATGTTCGTGGCCGAGTCGAGCCGCGGTGCCGCCGTCGTCCCCGCACTTGTCGCCGCGGCCGTGTCACAGCTGGTGGCCGGGGACGCATCGGTGGCGTCAGGGCAACGGGTCGAACGAGTCGGTCATCTGGAGGAGCGTCTGACCCTGCCCATCAGCTCCGCGCTGACGACCGATGTGATGACCGTTCCGCCCGATGCCACGGTTTCGGAATTCATGTGGGTTCATGCCATCGGTCGACGGCAGCGTATCGTCCCGGTGGTCGACGGTGCCGTCTACCTCGGCCAGTGTTCGGTTGAACGAGCCTCCGCCGTCGATCGGGACGACTGGGAGGCCACACCGGTGAGCGAGATTCTCAACGAGGCCCCGTCGGCCAGACCGAGCTGGCGCCTGCGCGATGCGATCGCCGCCATGGACCGCTCGGGAGCCGACCAGATCGCCGTCACCGATGGGGACGGCGGCTTCGTCGGCGTCGTCTACGAATCCGAGATCGTGAAGCTGGGCGAGATTCTCGATCAGACCGAGCACTGATAAAGCGAATCAGTGTTCTGATCGACCGGCGCGACAACGCCCTCGGATTGACCGAGGGCGTTGGGTCATGGCGTTCCGGAAATCGCCAGGCTTGGCCGAGCTGCGCTGCAGCCGACCTTCACGGTTAGTCGTACGCTTCGACGTCTTCTTCCTGCTTCTGCACCTGAGCGGCTTCCGGAGTGGTGGGAAGATCGAACGGATCCTCATCGAGACGTTCCATCAATGACTCGATGTCGTCTCCATCGCGCGAGCGCTTGAGAGCTCGAGCCTCTTCGTATCGACGATGACGCCCCTTCTTCATGGGACACTCCTGGAAATCTCGGGGGTGGCGGGACAAACGGGACTGCATCCACGCCCCTGCCGGTAGACAGTTCTTTCAGTTTAGGCTGATCGGCGATCAGTTGGCGAAACGATCGCCTTGTCCATCGTAGTCGATTCCCGACAGGTTGACGGTCATGGTTTGGCTGTCAGGGGCCGGTTACTGCGGGCCTCGAGCACCAGATGTCCATCGGTGTCGAAGGCGACGGCCGCCTCGCCAGAGACGAGTTGAGCGATCGGCTTGCCGACCATTTCCTTACGCCAGCCGGTCTGAAGTCGGCACTCCGGATCCTTCCGAAGAAGGGCCTCGACGTCGGCCCTCGTGGCCAGCAAGGCAGGGTCGAGTTGATTGTCGCGGGCCAGCTGAGACACCCAGGCTGTGACCAGAGTCACCACCGGTCGGAGATGTCGGGCCAGTTCGGGGGCACGAGGTTGGCTGGTGCGGTCCCGTTTCATCCTGAGCCCGGCCTGAACCGCGGCCAGTAACTCCGGGCCGGCTCCGTCACGGAGGTGTCGGCTGTCGACCCCGCGCAGGGCCCGCAGCTCCGCGATCGAGCCGGGGGCCTGCTGGGCGACGGCAACCACACCGAGGTCGGAGAGCACCTGACGGACGGGGACGTCGAGATCCGCGGCCCGACGTTCCCGCCAGGCCGCGACCGCAGTGGCGACCATCTGCGACTTGCCGCGGAGACCTCGGGCCTCCTTGATTCGTGTGACGGCCTCATCCGGTGGCCGGCGATTCCGGGGCCTGGCCAGTAACAGTGCACACTCCTCCTCGACCCAGTCGGTACGACCCAACGTCGACAACTCGGACCAGAGGCGATCGACGAGCGGGAGCAGGAATTCGACGTCGGAGGCGGCGTAGCTGAGCTGGTCGCCGGTGAGAGGCCGCCGCAGCCAGTCGGTGAGCCGATCGCCCTTGGGCAGATCGACGCCGAGGAAGCGGTCGAGCAGGGAGCTGAGTGATCCGGTCGACACACCGAGGAATCCGGCGGCGATCTGAGTGTCGAGGAGCCGCTGCGGCACCGTGCCACAGGCGAGCTCCAAAACTTCGAGATCCTGGATACCCGCATGAACGATGCAGAGACCGTCACCATTCAAAAGATCGACGAGCGGCGCCGGATCGACCTCGAGGGGATCGATCAACCAGATCTCGGATCCAATGGTCAGCTGAATGAGCGCAACCTGTGGAAAGTACGTCCGCTCCCGATGGAACTCGGTGTCGATCGCATACCGCTCGGCCGCGGATGCTTCG
>JAOTVU010000224.1 GCA_029863385.1 Acidimicrobiia bacterium | reverse complement strand
GATGTGTTGACGCCCAGTCCGCAATGACTGCCGTGGACCCGGACGTTCTCCGCCTCAGGCCCGGGTGTTTGCCGGCAGCTTCGCCACGCCACAACCCCGTCAGTGGTCGTGTAGATGGCGGTTGACGGCACCGGGATGCGGTCGAGTTCGACGGAGCCGCGAACCTTCACGAACCGGGTTCTCCGACCGTTGCGTTCGTAGACGCCGCTGACGTTGGTCGGCTCGGAGTGCTCGATGTTGAACGGGCTGCCGAGGCTGATCACCTGGCGGATCCGACCCGGATGTTCGGTGGCCAGATAGCGGGCATAGATACCACCCAACGACCACCCGATCAGTGAGGTTGGGCCTCCAGCTCTGTCCGACTCCTCGAGGAGACGGCGCTCGATACCCTCGAGGATCTCCTGGGTTGGACCGTGGTTGCGGCCGAGTTCCCAGCCAACCGCTCGGTGACCCATGCGTTTCAGTAGTCGTCGAAGCGGACGGGTGCTCACGTCGGAGGCGACGAGACCGGGCATCACCAGCACCGTCTCGGCTTGGGCGCGATCGACTCGGGGAAACCAGGGAGCGGCGGCCGCAAACAACCCGTACTCGGCCGGGGCCATCAACTCGAACGCCCGTGAGGCAGGACGACGAGTGGGCTTTTCGGCAACGACCATCAACAAAGTCTAGATCACCCCGATCCGGCTCGCCGAGCCGCGAAAACTGTGGTTCGGTTCACCGCTACCCTGATGACCATGGCGAAGGCGAGCGGGGAATCCGTTCGGAGGATTGCCGGTGCTGCGGCGCTGGTCGTCCTCCTCTCGGGCTGCGGGGTGGCAGACGGGCTCGATCGGCTGCAGGAAACGATCGACGAGACGCTCGACGAGACCGAGCCGCCGCCGGCCCCGACCACCGGTACTGCTGCCGACAGCTCACCTCGCAACGAGTGGGCCGAGTACGCCAGCGAGACCGGATACTTCACCGTCGACCTCCCCGCCGAACCCGAATACGTGGAGGTCGAGCAGGACGGCCTGACAATCGGCGGATGGTCGACGAAGGCGGAATCGAACGGCTACGGAATCGGCGAGTACCTCCTCGAGCCGGGCATCACCTACGACATTGACGTCGGCATGATCGGCGCTGTCGAACGTGTCATCGACGAGATCGAGGTCCAACTCAGT
The DNA here is from genome assembly GCA_029863385.1 of Acidimicrobiia bacterium. Taxonomy (GTDB): domain Bacteria; phylum Actinomycetota; class Acidimicrobiia; order Acidimicrobiales; family SZUA-35; genus JAHELU01. The sequence continues at coordinate 4,924 of JAOTVU010000224.1, read as the reverse complement.
CGGTCGGCGACCTACGAGATCGTCGATCAGTCTTCCAACGTCCTCGATGGGCACGAGGGTGTCCGCTTCGTCGCCGCCGTCGCTGTCGAGGACGACGATTACGCAACCGTCCATGGTGCCGTCTACGAAACGGACGAGACCGTTGTTCTCCTGACGATGATCGACATCGACGGCGACGACACCGCCGACGCGGAGCGCTTCATCAACTCACTGCAACTGTCGCCGTAGAATCCGCTCGTGTCCGACAACGAGCTCACCATCCTCAGCTGGAATCTGGCGATGTTCGAACGTTCGGCCGATGCGCCGACCTACTGGGGTCAATCGGATGTGGAGGCGGCCGTGCGCGAAACGCTGCTCGCCGTCAAACCAGATCTCGTCGCCTATCAAGAACTGCCGGGCCTGGTTCCGTTTGTCGAAACCCATGACATGATCCGCAGCAACCCGCGCAGCCACAGCGGCAATCTGGCCACGCTCGTCGCCCACCGGTTGATGGCCTCGAAACCCGAAGCGATCACGGTGAGAGGAACCGGTCTTCTCGCCGTCTTCCCCGACCGTGATCTCACGGTGGCCAATGTCCACCTTGCCCCAGGGCGAGGATCAGCCGAGCAACGCCGTGAGCAGCTTCGTGTTGTGTTGCAGGCCAGCCCGACGGAACGAATCGTGGTCATCGGCGACACCAACACCCGGGTCGACGAGGAGGACGCCTTCGCCGATCTCGGCCTCGAGGCCCCTCGACCGCCCGGCCCGACGTGGGACGGCCACCGCAACCGCTTTCGAGGTGACAGCGGCGCTTTCCGGGCCTACTTCACGCGCGCGTTCACCTCCGGATCGGTTTCGATCATCGACCAGCGGATCCTCGACGAACCCTTGGACGTCGACGGTCAACGGTTCCATCTCAGCGACCACTTTCCGCTCCACGTGACGGTCGGCTGGTAGTACGTTTCATACTCTGCCAGGTATGAGCTGTTAGGTATGCCTACCAAGAGATTTGAGGAGAGGCTTTCGTCATACGTGAACCGGACCGGCGACCTCCGCCGAGCCGGGTTATAGTTGATGGCATGAGCGGCTACACGTCACCGGAGCACCACCCGGCGTTCGAGGAGTACTGCGAGACCATCTTCGAATTGGCTGAAGACGGCCTCCAGGTCATCCAGGCCCGTATCGCCGAACGGCTCGAGGTCTCCCGCCCTGCGGTGTCCGAGATGGTTCGCCGAATGGCCGACGAAGGTCTGGTCTCCACCAGCGGCAGCGGCGAAATCTCCCTCACACCGAGCGGCCAGGCGCTGGCCCAGACGATGGTGCGGCGGCATCGACTCGCCGAACGGTTTCTCACCGATGTTCTCAACCTGTCGTGGGCCGAGGCCCACCACGAGGCGGGTAAGTGGGAACACGTCATCAGCCCTCGGGTGGAGGCGGCAATCGTCGAGCAGCTCGGCGACCCCACGACCTGCCCGCACGGCAACCCGATCCCCGGATCCGACTACGTCGAGCCCGAACTCGTTCCGCTGGTCGACGCCGATCGCAGCGTCGACATGGTCATCACCCGTATCCCCGAGGAGTTGGAGTTCACGCCGGGGCTTCTCGAATTCCTTGAGGACAACCACGTTCTGCCCGGGACCACGGCCAAAGTCCTCGCCATCTCCCCCGACGGCACCACGACCCTCGAAGTCGACAATAAGATCGTGGGGATCAGCGCCTTCACCGCCGAGCGAATCATGGTCAGCCAGCGCAACTAGGCACCGGCGCAATCAGGCAACCGGCGCACTCAGGCAACCAGCGCAATCAAGAGGCGACGCAGCGGTTGACCAGCCGACCGACGCCCTCAACATTGACCACCACCTCGTCGCCGACCGACAGAAACTCCGGCGGCGTACGGGCGACGCCGACACCGCCCGGGGTTCCGGTGGTGATGATGTCGCCCGGATCGAGAGTCATGATGCGGCTGAGATCGGCCACGATCTCGACCGGCCCGAACACCAGGTGCTCGGTCGACGACTGCTGTTTGACCACACCGTTCACCGTCGTGGAGAGCGCCAGCCCTCGGCCGTCGCCCAGGACGTCGGCGCTGACCAGCACCGGGCCGACCGGCGTGGTCGACTCCCAGGTCTTGCCGGCAACGTATTGGCTGGTGCGGGTCTGCCAGTCTCGAACCGATACGTCGTTGAGCGCGCAGTAGCCGGCGATGGCGGCCAGCGCCTCGTCGGGCGAGGCGTTGCGCACCGGTCGCCCAATGACGAGCGCCAGCTCACACTCCCAGTCGATCGAGGTCGAGGCCTCGACCGGTGGCAACACGATGTCGTCGTTGGCTCCGATGAGCGCCCGTCCGTACTTGGCGAAATACGTCGGGTGATCGGGCGGTGTCCGCCCCATCTCGGCGATGTGATCGGCGTAGTTCACCCCGACGCAGATGATCTTGTCGGGTCGCGGTACGATCGGGGCAAGATCCGCCCCGGAGCGTGCGATCACCTCACCGTCATCGGCCGCCGCCGCTTCGGCCTCCCCGCCCTCGGCGAGCAGCTCTTTGACCGTGGGCCAGCGCAACAGGACGATGTCGTCGCCCTCAACCCGCCCGGCCCGAAATCCGCCCCCAGATCCATCATTGCGTCGTACCGTCACCAGTTCCATGGAAGGCGATCATATCCAGCCTTTTCTCGGTGCTCGATCTGGGTCATACTTGGCCGCATCGACACGAGGCGTGACAGACGCACGACAGGGTGAGGAATGCCGATGGGCGACAAGATCGCTCGTAGTCTGGCCGCGAAGGGACAACATTTCGTTCGAGCCGGCCAGGAGACCCACCATCTGCAGATGGGCCCGGGACCCGAGCTCGAGGCGGAGTGGCTGGCGGCCGGTCTGACGCTCCCCGACCTCGACGAGTTGCGTCGCTACCGGATCGGCCGGGTGCGTTCGCAGCTGGAGACGATGGGCTACGACGGCGCCATCCTCATGGACCCCATGAACATCCGTTACGCCACCGACACGACCAACATGCAGGTCTGGGTGATGCACAATGCCTCGCGGTACGCCTGGGTCGGGGTCGACGGATCGGTGATCGTGTGGGAGTTCTACGACTGCGATTTCATGGCCGGCCACAACCCGAATGTGACCGAGGTGCGACCGGCGGTCGGTACCACCTATTTCCTGGCCGGTCCGCGCTACGAGGAGAAGGCTCGGCGCTGGGCGGCCGAGATGCTCGATGTCATTGCCACCCACTGCGGGGCTCGTCCCCGGATCGCCATCGATCAGTGCCTCTATCTTTGCTACCGGTTCCTGGAGGAGGGCGGTGTCACGATCGGCTCAGGGCAGGAGGTCATGGAGCTGGCCCGGTCGATCAAGGGCCCCGACGAGATCGCCGCCATGCGCTGTGCGGTGCACGCTTGTGAGGCCACCATGGCCGAGATGCGGGAGGCGATGCGGCCTGGTATGACCGAGCGGACGCTGTGGGCGATGCTGCATGAGGGCAACATCCGGCGGGCCGGCGAATGGATCGAGACCCAGATTCTGGCCTCGGGGCCTCGCACCAATCCGTGGATGCAGGAGGCGTCAAGCCGGATCATCGCCGACGGCGACCTCGTCGGCTACGACACCGACCTCGTCGGCGCCTACGGGATGATGGTGGACATCTCCCGCACCTGGATCGCCGGCGACCGGCCTCCGACGGCAACGCAACGCCACACCTATGAACTGGCCCGGGAGCAGATCCACCGCAACGCCGAACTGCTGACTCCGGGACGGTCGTTCCGGGAACTCACCGACAAGGCCTGGACTCCCCCGGTCGAGGACTACCGGCACTACTGCGTGCTGTATCACGGCGTCGGCCAATGCGACGAGTTCCCCGACATCGTGTTTCCCGAGCACTGGGATGAGATGGGCTTCGACGGGGTGCTGCAGCCGGGCATGGTCCTGACGACCGAGGCCTATGTCGGTGACCGGGCAGGAGTCGCCGAGGGGGTCAAACTCGAAGAGCAGTTCCTGATCACCGAGACCGGCGCCGAACAGCTCAGTACGTTTCCGCTCGATCTCTAGTCGATCGGGCGTCGACGGACCGGCCTTGCAGAAACCTCACACTGCACTCTTACATCTCCGCTGAAACCGCCGATCTGACTTCTGCAGGTCGAGCCGGTTTCGGTTGAGCCGAGGACCCTTTCACCTCGGATCCGGAAACGGCCCGACCTCCAAGTCGAGATTCGAGGAGGAATCGGGCGTGAGAGATCGGAGTGCCCGGGCCCCGGCAGCCGTCGGCCCGGCCATCGTCGCCATCGTCGTCGGGATCATCGGCGTCACGGCCATCGCCATGTTCGTAGCCGTCGCACCCGCCGCGGCGGATGGTGAGATCACCATCGAGGTGATGGCCAACGGCACGCCGGCCGACTCGGCCCCCGGGCCGAGTGTCAAGAGCGGCGCCTCCGTGAACCTGCGGTACGTGGTCACGGTCGGATCGACCGAACCGCTCTACGACTTCGTCGTCAGCAACGAAACCGGCGATACCAAGCCCAGCTGTGATATCGACGACGATGGTCAACCTGACGGCACCAACAATCATCCTGGACCGCTGGAGGCCGGCGACTCCTTCTTCTGCGTGACCTCTGTGGTGACCGGCGATCCCGGTGTCACCTACGCCAGCGTCGGTCGGGTGACCGCCTACGATTTCGACATCACGCAGACGTTCGTCGACGACGACATTGCTCATTACACGACCGTGCGGCCGACAACCACGCAAGCTCCGACGACCCAGGCCCCCACAACGGCGGCCCCGACCACTGCGGTACCGACCAGCCCGCCGACGACTGCGGTCACAACCTCAACCGCTTCGTCGACGACCACTTCGACGACGAGGTCGACCACATCGACGACATCTCCGTCGACATCACCGTCGACCACCCCCACGTCGACGATCACGACGGCCCCGAACGACGAAGACGCC
>JAOTVU010000071.1 GCA_029863385.1 Acidimicrobiia bacterium | reverse complement strand
CGCAGGTGCGACGTGCAAAGCCGACGCACCATGACCCACACGACAACCCGCCAGCCAAGAGTTTTGGCCGGCGGCCAAAACTCGGTAAGCACCTGCTCCGCAGGTGCGACGTGGAGCTGAGGGGAGTCGAACCCCTGGCCTCCTCGATGCGACCGAGGCGCTCTAGCCAGCTGAGCTACAGCCCCCAAAGGGAAACCCCAGGATAGCGGATCAAATCCGACGCCCGACCACATTCCAGTTCTGTCCGTCTTCCCCTCGGGCTGAGGGGTCCGGAACCCACCAGAGTTTCGAGAATGGCAGGCGGACGAGAACGGAGGTACGGATCAGTCGGCGATGGCCTTGTTGGGGTTGTCATCCTCGTCGAGCACCGACTCGATGTAGATCGGACGGGCTTTCGATCGTTTGATTCGGCGGGCGCGAGCCGACGCTTGGCGGAAACCGGCCTCGGGGGCGGCGTTGAAGCGTACGTCACGCCGTCGATGCTGTGGGTTCGTGTCCTCGGGAAACGACAGCTCGGAGGACGAGGATGCCTCGCCGAGGGAAAGTCCGAGTTCGGCGGCCAGATCCGGGTCGACGGGCACCTCGATCGCCTCTGCACCCGAGATCTCCTCGGCCACCGCTTCCGGGATGACCACGTCGCCGCGGGCGTCCTCCAGGTTCAACGGCTCGAATATGAATCCTGAACGGTCGGGGCTGCGGAAGGCTTCCGTGATGTCGGCGAGGGTCGGAATCGAGATCTCACCGTCGGGCTCGGCGAAGGGGTTGGCCGTCGGCACGTCGTCGGGCTGGGTCAGCGGCGCCGCACCGAGCAGCCCCGGTAACACCAGATCGCCCCATATCTCGCCGTCCCCGGTCTGTTCGTTGCGGATCTTCCGGCGCCGAGCTCGTAGCTGGTCGACGAGGTTCTCGTCCTCGGCGGCACCGACGAAGACCCCGACCGCCAGAGTCAGGAGTGAGAAGGCCAGCATGATCAGGAAGAGCTGGACGTAGCGACCACGCAGCGCAATGGCGAGGAACATGGCAACCGTGGTCGCCATGGCACAACCCAGCATCAGCTGAAGCCGTTTCCGGGCTAGGTCCTGGGACCGCCAGGAACGGACGGGCCGGGGACGATGCCACCAGGCGTGCTCGATCGACTCGACCAGGTTCCGGCGGGCGGGGGTACGGTTGCTTCGAGGGGCGGGTTGACGACTTCGCAACCATCGCAGCAGGTCGGCCAGCAGCGGAACTCCAAGCACCACAGCCCAGATCGTGGCAAGGGCGGCGACCACGATCAACTGCCACGTCGACAAGGTCACATCAAGCGGCTCCGATCGCCGCCGCCGGCGGCATCGGGCTCCCGGCGATAGTGGCCGGAGCGGCCGCCGGTCTTCTCCCACAGGGCGATGTCGCCGATGACCATCGCCTTGTCGGCCGACTTGCACATGTCGTAGATCGTGAGGGCGGCGACCGAACAGGCGGTCAACGCCTCCATCTCGACGCCCGTACGGTCGACCGTGTCGACCGACGCCTCGACCTCGACGAAGTTGTCCTGGATGTCGAAGTTGACGATGATCGCCCCGATCATGACCGAGTGGCACAACGGCAACAGATCGGCGGCCCGCTTCGCCGCCTGAATCGCAGCCACCCGGGCCACGGCCAGTACGTCGCCCTTGGTGATGGCCCCCCTGGCCACCAATGACGTTGTTTCGGGCTCCATGTAGACCCGTCCACGGGCCACCGCCCGACGGTAGGTGGGGTCTTTGGGGGTGACATCCACCATGCGGGCACGGCCCAGTGGATCCAGATGGGTCAGTTCTCGCTCAGACACACCAGCAAAACTAGTGCCTGGATGGCTTTCGTTGGGGATCTACAGACGGATCTTTGAACAATCCGTGACCCGACGCAGCCCGTCGATCAGCCGCCCAGCTGGCTCATCGACTTCGACGGCCGCAGGAAGTGAACCTGACCGATGGCGTGGCCGGCCCACTTTCGATCGACTTCACCGGCGACCGCTGCGATGATGTCGTCGTCGGACGCACCACCGCGAAGCAACACGCGAAGGTCGACATGGTCAAGTGAGAAAAGGCAGTTGCGGATCTGTCCCTCCGCGGTCAGCCGGATTCGGTCGCAGCTATCGCAGAACGGCTCGGTCACCGACGCGATGACGCCGAATTCGCCGCCACCGTCGGTGTAGCGGAAGCGCTCGGCCGGGCTCGAGCCTCGGGAGATCGGCTCGAAGTCGAAGTGTTGTGCGACCGTGGTCAGGATCTCGTCGTAGGTGACGACCCGCTCCGAGGACCACTCCCCCTGGGCGTCGAGCGGCATGAACTCGATGAACCGAACGATCACGCCCTTCGATCGGCCCATCTCGAGGAACGGGACGACTTCGTCTTCGTTGATACCCCGCATCAGCACCGCGTTGACCTTCACCGGGTCGAATCCCGTCGCCACGGCGACGTCGATACCGGCCAGGACCCGCTCGAGCTCGTTGCGCCTGGTCAGCTGTACGAACCGGTCCGGGTCGAGCGTGTCGAGGCTGATGTTCAGGCGCCGTAACCCGGCGGCCCGGAGATCGGGGGCGTGGCGGACCAGCGTGGCGCCGTTTGTGGTCATGGAAAGATCGACATCGAGTGCCGCCAGCTTTTCGATCAACACCGGCAACCCGGCCCGGACGGTCGGTTCACCACCGGTCAAGCGAATCGATTCGACACCGGCCCGCTCCACCAGCAGGCGGGCCAGCCGTTCGATCTCCTCAAACGTCAGGACGTCGGAGCGATCGAGCCAAATCATGCCCTCCGACGGCATGCAGTACTGGCAGCGGAAATTGCATCGGTCGGTGACCGAGATGCGGAGATCGGTGTGGATGCGCCCGAATCGGTCTACCAGCTCGGTCATGGTCCAAGGGTACCGAAAGAGCCGAACAAAGATTTCACCAGGATCCACGATCACGAAGGTTCCGTGGAGCCCGGCTTCGCCTAACCGAGGAGAATGACCTCGACCGCGTCTCCGGCCTCGATGCCGCTCCCGTTGGGAACGACGGCCAGACCGTTGGCGGTCGCCATCGCCATCAGCTGATGCGACCCCTGGCCACCACTCGACCGGGCCCGCCACACACCTTCGTCGTTGCGCTGCACGTTGACCCTGGTGAAGTGGGTCTTTCCGTCGCGGTGACGCAGCAGCGGTTCGTCGGCGATCGCCTTGACCCGGGGACGTTCGGCGTCGAGCCGCCCCATCATCCGTCGCAGCCCGGCTCGCGCGAACAGCTCGAAGCTGACCATCGACGACACCGGATTGCCGGGCAGGCCGAAGACCGGTACCCCGTCGAGCAACCCGAACACCAGCGGCTTGGCCGGTTTGATCGCCACCTGCATCCAGGAGAAGTCGCCGAGCCGGGTCAACACGGCTTTCACGTAGTCGAAGTCGCCCATGCTCACCCCACCCGAGGTGAGGACGGCGTCGCAGGTGGCGGCTCCCGACCGGAGACCGGCCTCGATGGCGTCCTCGTTATCGGGCACCATGCCGAGATCGACCGGGGTCAGCCCGGCTTCGGCCACCAGGGCCAGCAGCATCACCCGATTGGAGTCGCGGATCTGGCCCGGCTTCAGCGGCTGGTCACCCTCGACCAGCTCGTCGCCGGTCGACATCACGCCGACCCGGGGCCGCCGGTAGACGGTTATGGTCATGCGACCCAGGCTGGCCAGCACACCCAGGTGACCGGGACCGATGACGGTTCCGGGATGGAGGATCTCGGTGCCCTTCTGGATGTCGTCACCGGCCGGACGCACATGGTTTCCGACCGGCACTTCGGCCAGGAGGTCGACATCGAAGCCGTTCGGCCGGGTCAGCTCGACCATGATGATCGCGTCGGATCCGGGCGGAACCGGGGCGCCGGTCATGATCCGCATCGCCTCGCCGGCCTCGAGGGGACGATCGGCGACCGAGCCGGCGGCGATCGTTCCGACCACGGGGAGCGAGACGGGCGACGCCTTGGTGGCGCCGATCGTGTCCGCGGCCCGCACGGCAAAACCGTCCATGGCGGTGTTGGCGAACGGCGGGATGGCTTCGTCGGCGACAACGGTCTCGGCCAGCACCATCCCGAGGGCGTCGGCAACGGCGACGTCGGTTGTCTCCAGCATGGCCAGATCACGGTTGACGCGAGCCTGGGCTTCTTCGAGCGGCATCATCGTCTACCAGGCTAACGACCCGAATCGGGCACCCGCCAGCCGTCGGCCCCGGAAGCGACGAATGGGAGCGGTTTCCCGACCGTGAGGGCCGAAAACGCCATCTCCCGGCGTCGATGTCGGCGCCGGGAGATACGGGTTTGACGTTGGTGGACCCGAGCGAACTCCGGTCACAACCTCATCGCCAGAGCATCATGATCCGGGGACGGTCAGCATGACCAGCTGACCGTCCTCCCGCTTGATGGTGATGTCACCTTCGGTGGTCTCATCGACATTGGTGCCGTGGGCTTGGACGGTGAGCAGCCAGTGACCTCCGCCCAACCAGGGTGAGGCGTCGACGATGCCGCTCGACTCCCCGTCGGGATCGTTGACGGTGGCCACCACTCGCCAGTCGCCCTGGGGGAGCCGGTGCTGCCAGATGCCGGCGTTGTCGGTGTCCTCCTGGACCATCAAGCTCTTCTTGGACGTGTCGAGGTTGTCGGGGCTCGTGAAGGGCACGTAGACCGGGCTGGCGGGATCGACGTCACCGTCGGCCAGGATGGTCAAGCTGTCGACGAGGCGGGGATCGTTGGCGTTCATCACCATCTGGAAGATACGGCCGTTGTCGGCCAGGCCGTCGCCTGCTGGACGGTGCATCCGACCGGTGGCCGGATCGGGCTGGATCCGGGAACCGCCCGTGTCGGCGATGTAGACGGTCAGCGGATCGTTCTTGTCGGTGGCGACGTCCTCGAGCCGGATGAACTGCATCACGTTGTTGGCGTTCGACCAGTCCTCCAACCCGTCCTGGTCACCGAGGGCGACCTCACGGGGAACCGGGATGAACTCGCCCTGGAAGCTCTCACCCACGTCGAGATCGAGATAGTCGTTGGCGCCGTTGAACGGATTGGCCGGATCGGTCAGCGCCACACCGTCGACCCCGGTGATGCGAAGGGCCCACAGGTCACCCTCGTCAGCGAAGATGGCATCCTGGTCGGCCGCGGTGTAGAGATACAGCTGCGAGGTGCCGGCCGAGAACGTGTCGTCGGTCGTCAGCATCGCCAGCTCACCCCAGCCGCCGGGAACGATCACGGTGTTCTCGTGGTTGAGACGGCCCATGCCGGGCACGGCCGTGAAATCGCCGGTTTCGGTGTTCAGAACGACGTTGAATCCCCGCTGCACCCCATCGAGGCGGTCGCTGGTTTCCTCGCCGGTGAAGAACACGTAGTCGTCGAGCCCGTCAGCCGGTCCGCCCATGAAGGCGGAACAGAAGCGCTGGAAACCGGCCTCGGGCCCGATGGCCACCGAGGCGGCCGAGATCGAACCCAGTCCCGGTCCGCGCTTGGTGCTCAGGGTCAGCTTGGACACCGAGGACGACTGGAAGTCCCGGGCGAACCGAAACGGAATCACCGACTGCTCGTGGGCGACGTAGACGTCGATCGAATGCTTGTCGGGACCGGGCCGGATGCCGACACCGTCAGGAATCCCCTCGAACAGGAAGTCGCCGACCTCGTCGCCGGACGAGATGATCGGTGAGGCCTTGGCGCCGGACGGCAGGCCGTCGGCAATCGTTATGTAGACGTCGTTGGAGGTCAGGAAGCCGTCACGATCCGCTCCGACCGGCGAAGCCAGAGAGGCCACAAGCAGCATTGCCGCCCCCAGGGCGATGGCTAGTGCCTTCGACTTCCGGACACTGCCCGCCCGCTGATTCATCCGTGTCATCGGCTTGCTCCTTCATGAAGGTTGATGTGGCACGGACTCTACTTGCCGACCGTCTTTCTGGTCAACGGGAGGTTGTTCTCACCCGGCGGACGCCGCCGGCAATCGGGCCCACACGTCGTTCTGTGCGCTCAGAACCCGGGTTTCGGGGCGCTGGCCGCACACAATCGCCGGGTTTTGTCTCGACGGTTGCCCCGCCGGGTTCCGTCACCTACGGCGAGAGGTTCTCGCGTTCCACGATTTCGGCGAGGATCTGTCGAAATTCCGGCCCGAGGTCGTCGCGTTCGAGGGCGAACTCCACGACAGCCCGCAGATAATCGATCTTCTTGCCGGTGTCGAACCGGCCATCGGAGAACGTGAAGCCGAGCATCGTCTCGCTGTCGAGCAGCGACAACATGGCGTCGGTTATCTGGATCTCACCGCCGACGCCCGGATCGGTCCGATCGATCTCGTCGAAGATCGCCGGGGTGAACAGGTACCGGCCCATGATCGCCAGATTCGACGGGGCGTCCTCGGGCCGCGGCTTCTCGACGAGACCGTTGACCTTGACCAGACAATCGGTGTGAGGCTCGGAGACGGCGCACCCGTATGACGAGATGTCGGCCGGATCCACCTCCATGAGGGCCACCACCGAGCAGTGGTGATCGTTGTAGGCGTCGATCATGCCCTTCAACACGCCGGCCCGACGGTGCATGATGTCGTCGCCCAGGAGCACGACGAACGGTTCGTCGCCCACATGGTTGCGGGCCACACCGATCGCGTGGCCGAGTCCCAGCGCCTCGCCCTGACGAACGAAGTGGAGCTGGGCCATCTCGCTCAGGGCACGGATCTCCTTTGCCTCGTCGTTCTTGCCCGTGGCCTCGAGATGGGCCTCGAGATCGAGAAGCCGGTCGAAGTGATCCTCGATGCTCTTCTTGTAGCGCGACGTGATGATCAGGATGTCGGTGATGCCGGCCTCGACCGCTTCGGTGACGACGTACTGGATGACGGGTCGGTCGATGACCGGCAGCATCTCCTTCGGGACGGCCTTGGAGAACGGTAGGAATCGAGTCCCGAGACCTGCTGCCGGGATGACGGCCTTCCGTACCGGTTTCGGGCGGTCGGAGCCTGTAGCTGACACCGTGCGGTCCTCCTTGACTGCGGGAGCATAGGTGGGCGGGTCGATGCCGGCGTGCCGGCACACGTGGCGGCCTGCCGGCAGACGGTGGCGCCCATCGAGCCACCGTATCAACCGAAGGTGCCGCTACCCTAGCAAGTCGAGCCGGCGGCCGGTTCCTTCGGCCGGGCAATCCGGTTCGGACGGGCCCGGGCCACGTTCCGGCCGTTGTGACTGTTGACCGTAAGCCCAGTGCTTCGAGCAACCGGAGATTCGCGCCGTGCCGATTTACCAGTACAAGTGCAGAGTATGTGACGAACACTTCGATGTGGAGCAGTCGTTCACCGACGAGACATTGACCGAAATCGACGGGTGCTCGATCGACGAGTCCGGTCGTCATCGGGTCAAGAAGGTGTTCGCCGCACCGGCGATCTCGTTCAAGGGAGACGGCTTCTACCGCAACGACGCCCGATCCTCCGGCGCCTCCACGTCGACGACGTCCGCCGATGGCAAGTCGACCGACTCGTCTGCGGATTCGGCCCCGAAGTCCGACCCGTCGACCGGCAAGTCGTCGGAGTCTTCATCATCCTCGTCGTCGTCAAGCGCCGACAAGGCAGCGTCGTCCTCGGGAGCGTCCTCGAACTCATCGAGCGACTGACAACACTCGCCGGCCGACATCGCACCCACCCTTCCCCCTGAACCCCGGAGCCGTCGAATCAGGTGTTCGACCGCTCTTTGTCAGGAGGATCACATGAACCAAGCGACCGTTCCGTCGCCCGACGAGGCGTTCGTCGCCCCGACCCTCACCCGCCCGACCCTCACCCGCCCGATGTCGGCCGCCCGACGGCTGCGAGGTCGGCTCGATCGGCTCCGGCTCGCCTGGCGGCGGGTGGCGATCGCAACCGGCACCGGGCTGTTGGCAGCCGGCGTGACTGTCGCCTGGTTGTCGGCACGGTCGACGCCACCCTTTCCGGCCCATCGATCGACCGAACCGGCAGACGATCCCCTGTTCGAGCCCGAATCCGCCACCGGCCAACCGCCGAAAGCGTCCTCGGGTCGGGCGGAGCTCGACGAGAACCTGCGCATTCTGGCCCTCGACCGCTCGACCATCGCCTTGCCGGTATCGGTCGGTTCGGTGGTCGAGGTCCTCGGTTTGCGTCCGACCGTTGCCGACGTGCAGGCCGAGGTGATCACGGCGCGGGCCGACGTGGTTGGCATGACCGATGAGGCAATCCTCGTGGCCGTCGACGCCGATGCCGCCTACACGGCAGCCGAGATCGCCGCGGTCGGTCGGGTGACCATTCTGGGTCGGGACGTGCCGGCCGGTTAAGCCGACCCGCCTGTCCGGCCTAGTTGGAACCGGAGAGCGTCACGTTGTCGATGACCAGTGGCGGGGTCGACGTGCCACTCGGCAGGTGCTCGACCTCACCCCCGATCCGACTGATGTCGAGCAGCAGACGCTGCAGGGTCGACGCGATGGTGCACTCGCTCACCGGCTCGGCCAACTCACCGTTTCGGATCATACGTCCGGACGCTCCAACCGAGAAGTCACCCGAGACGGCGTTCACCCCGGAATGGAGGCCGTCGAGTGTGTAGACGAGGAGACCCGACTCGGTTCCGGCGATCAGCTCGTCGAGCGAGCCGTCCCCGGGAGCGACGTGCAGTGCGTGGAGGCCTGGCGCAGGCAGGCCTCGGGTGCCGCGAACGGCGGATCCGGTCGACCCGTCGCCGGAGCGGCGTCCGGTGTAGGAGTCGTGGAAGAAACCCTGCAGAACCCCGCCCTCCACGAGAGGGACCGGACGGCAGGCTAGACCTTCGCCGTCGTGGGAGTCGGCGCCGAAGGAGTCCGGATCGGTGGCGTCGTCACCGAAGCTGAGCATCGGAGCGGCGATCGATTCGCCCCGTCGGTCGGCAAACGGTGAGCGGCCCTTGATGACCCGGAGTCCGGACAGTGTGCCGGCGATGAGCCCGATCACGGTGGCGGCCCCGTGGGAATCGAGCACGAGTGACAGCCGTGCCGTCCGGGGCTTGGTGGCGCCGAGCAGATCGAGCACCCGGGAGGCCGTGCGGTCGACCACGAAGTCGAGATCGAGATCGGAAGGTTCGCGACCGCCGTCGTAGGCGTGGGAGATCTGGGTCCGGTCACCATCGGCGGCGAGGGCCTGCGCCGATACCGATGCGGATGTGCCGACCGTCGTCGCCTCGATACCGGCGGTGCTGGCCAGAGCGAACGCGCCGGCGCTGTCGCCGTAGCGCACGGTCCGCACGCCCGTGATGCGGGGGTCGTAGTCGCGGACCCGTCGTTCGACCTCGAGGGCGATGGCGATCTTGTCGTCGATCGAGGTGGCGTCGACACCGTCACGCCACAGGTCGATCTCGACCGGCTCCACACCGTCGGGTCGGGCGATCCCGGCGTGGGGATCGACCTCGGCGAACCGGGCGTTGTCGCGAGCGTCGGCCAGTGCTCCCTCGACCACATCGGGGTTGATCGATCCGGCGCTGGCGAATCCCTCGCGGCCGTCGACAAGAACCCGGACCCCGATGGCCAGGTTCTCGGCGGTCGTGAGTGACTCGACATCGCCGTCGTAGGCCTTGATCGAGGTCGACCTGCTGCGGGAGCACGCCACCTCGATCTCCTCGGTCGGTTTGGCCTGCTCGACGACCTTGCGGGCGATACTCAACAGCTCATCGGTGTCCATGTCCGATCCTTCCTCCGACGACGGCCGATCAGGCCGCCGTGCCGCCAACCGTGAGCTCGGACACCTTCAGCGTGGGGACGCCCATACCGGCGGGCACCCCCTGGCCGTCCTTGCCACAGGTTCCGGGCGGACCCATTTGGAAGTCGTTACCGACGGCCTCGATCTGGGTGAGAACCTTTGGGCCGTTGCCGATGAGCTGACCCTCCCGCAGCGGGGCGGTGATCCGCCCGTCCTCGATCAGGTAGGCCTCGACCATGCCGAACGTGAAGTCACCCGACGCGGTGTTGACCTGGCCGCCTCCGAACCGGGCGATGTAGACCCCGTGGTCGACCGACGCGATGATGTCGTCGGGATCGGTGTCGCCCGGCGCAAGGAAGGTGTTGGTCATGCGCACCATCGGCAGATGCCGGTAACTCTCCCGGCGACCGTTGCCGCTGCTGGCCCGACCCTCCTTGCGGGCCTGGAGTCCATCCCACATGTAATCGACCAGCACACCGTTCTCGATCAACACGTTCCGGTTCGTCGGGTTGCCCTCGTCGTCGATACCGAGGTGGCCCCATTCGTCGCCCATCGTGCCGTCGTCGACCAGGGTCACCAGCGGCGACGCCACCATCTCCCCGAGGCGACCGGCGAAGGTCGAAGCACCCTTGCGGATCAGATCGGCCTCGAGCCCATGGCCGCACGCCTCGTGGAACAGCACACCGCCCGATCCGGGGCCGATCACCACCGGCATCGTGCCCGACGGGGCGGGGCGGGCCTCCAGCTTGGTGAGGGCCCGGTTGGCGGCCCGGCGGGCCAGCTCCTCCACGTCGTAACGGTCGAACAACTCGAATCCGATGGTGTGGCCGATGGTTTCCGACCCGGTCTGCAGGCCGGTGTCGCCGGAAGCCACGCAGCTCACGGAGAACAGGGTGCGGGTGCGGTCGTCGCCGGCGAGCACCCCATCGGAGTTGGCCACGAGGAACCGACGCCGGCTGTCGCCGTAGCGGGCACTGACCTGGGTGATGGCGTCGCCGGTCGAGCGGGCGGCCTCGTTGGCTCTGGTCAACAACTCGACCTTGGTCGCCTTGGCCACGTCGGTCGGTTGTACGTCGACGGTCGATCCCGATCCGTTGCGTCGCTGCAGCCCGGGTACCGGACGTGGACCGCTTCCGCCCTTGGCCGCGGCGGCCGCAGTGCGTGCAGCCCTCAGCAAACCGTCCGCGGTCAGATTCGACGTGTGGGCGAAGCCGGTGGACTCCCCCGAGACGACCCGGATTCCGACGCCACGATCACGATCCGACGACAGGCTTTCGACCCGCCCGTCGTCGAAGTAGGCGCCGCTGCGGGTGACATCCTCGGCGAAGACCTCGGCGAAATCAGCGCCGGTTTCCAGCGCCGCGCCGAGCACGTCGGAAACCAGCTCAGCGGGCAGCAACGGTTCGGAGTCGGTTGCCGATGGGGCAGCGGTTGCGGACTGATGGCGGCTCGTCATTCCACAAGGATAGCGAAAGGGGCCGGCTCCGATCGGGGCGGGCGCTGCGCCGCCTCCGTTCGAGCGGGCGTTTCATCCGTCACCGCGATCGTTGTCGGCCCGTTCGGGCCGCTACCGTGGAGCAATAGTGAGTACCGAAACGATTCTCGATCGAATCAACGAACCGTCCGATCTGCGGTCCCTGAGCCACGATGAGCTCCACCGCCTGTGCGACGAGATCCGCGAGTTCATCGTCAGGAAGGTCAGCGAGTCGAAGTCGGGCGGGCACCTCGGCTCGAACCTCGGCATCGTCGAGCTGACCGTTGCACTGCACCGCGTCCTCGACTCACCGAATGATGTGATCCTGTTCGATACCGGGCACCAGGCCTATGTGCACAAGATCCTCAGCGGCCGGAAGGACGCTTTCGATCAGCTGCGCGAGGCCGACGGGCTGTCGGGATACCCCAGCCAGATCGAGTCCCCCCACGACTGGATCGAGAACAGCCACGCCTCGACCGCCCTGGGCTACGCCCACGGTCTGGCCACGGCCTTCGCCGCCGGAACCGGGCCGGCAGGGGCTCGCAAGCGTCGGGTGGTGGCCATCATCGGCGACGGTTCGATGACCGGCGGTATGGCGTTCGAAGGCCTCAACAACCTCGGTCACGCCGGTAGCGACGTCACCATCGTGTTGAACGACAACGGCCGATCCTACGCCCCGACCGTGTCGCTGCTGTCGGAGAGCCTGGTCAAGATCCGTTCCAACCCCGTCTACATGAAACGGCAGCGCCGTTTCGAGAGCTTCACGGCCAAACTGCCGGTGATCGGACGCTGGTCCCAGACCGGTATCCGGGCCTCCAAGGCCGCCATCCGGGAGGCGCTCGAGCCGCAGGCGTTCTTCGAACCGCTCGGCGTCCGCTACATGGGTCCCTTCGACGGTCACGACATCGCCGAGATCGAGCAGGCGCTGATCAACGCCGGCGAGTTCTCCGGCCCCGTCGTCCTCCACGTCCAGACCCAGAAGGGCCGCGGCTACGGCCCAGCGGAGAACGACCCGATCAAGAACATGCACGACATCGGAGCCGTGAAACCGGGGAGTTACACCGCGGCGTTCTCCGAGGCCATGGTGAAGCTCGGCGAGGAACACCCAGATCTGGTGGCCATCACCGCCGCCATGCCCGACTCGACCGGGCTGCTCCCCTTCCGCGACCGGTTCGGCGACCGGCTGATCGACGTCGGCATCGCCGAACAACACGCCGTCACCGCGGCGGCCGGCATGGCCATGGGCGGTCTCCGCCCGGTAGTCGCCCTGTACTCCACCTTCCTGACAAGGGCCATCGACCAGACCAATCTCGACGTCGGGCTGCATCGTCAACCGGTTATCTTCTGCCTCGACCGGGCCGGCATCACCGGCGACGACGGGCCGTCGCATCACGGCGTCCTCGACATGGTGTTGGCGTCGAAGGTTCCCGGGATGACGATCCTCTGCCCGTCGTCGTATCAGGAACTGCAGCAGATGTTGGCCGACGCCTACGAGATCACCACCGGGCCGGTTTGTATCCGCTGGCCGAAAACCGCGGCTCCCTCGGTGCCCGACGATGAGATCGGCCACGGCCTCAACGCCCGCCTCGTCCGTTCCGGCTCCGACGTGTGCATCATCGGTGTCGGCAAGATGCTGGCTGCGGCCCGGGCCGCGGCCGATGAACTCGAGGCGGAGGGGATCTCCGCCACCGTCTGGGATCCCCGGGCCGCCAAGCCATTCGACGAGTCGATGCTCGACAACGCAGCCTCCCACCCGCTGGTGGTCACGGTCGAGGACGGCCTGGCCGACGGCGGTATCGGCGCCGGAATCGATCTGGCCCTGGCTCAACGGGCAGGGTCGGAAATCCGGCCCGAGGTGCGGGTTCTGGGCGTTCCCACCCGCTTCATTCCCCACGGCAAACCGGACGCGATCCTGGCCGAGCTTGGTCTCGACGGGTCCGGTGTCGCCGCAACGATTCGGGCGATCGTCAACCGCTGAGCGCCCGCAGGGTCCGCCTGCCCGCAGGCTCCCCCGCCCGCAGCTTCCCCCGCCCGCAGCTCTTCCTGAAAGATCCGCGCACAGTGCGCGCCTGGCTCAGGAAAAGCCGTGATGGGAGTGACCTCACGCGTGGTCCGGGGCTCGGATGAGGATCTCCTGAACCACGGTCAGGACGTGCACTCCATCCCGGGTGAACACCTCGGCCACAAGGCTTGCCGTCCGGAAGTAACGTCGGGCCTCCGCCGCCGGAATCTGCCGGGGATGGGCTCTGCGGACCGCGGTGGTGACCATCGAATCGGTGAGGAACGTCAGTCCGCATCGATCGCGCCGGTCATCACCCGATGGTTCGCCGATCATGGCGATCCACAGTCGTTGATGGGGCCCGTCGTCGAGTTCCGGACGGCGTCGGAGGACGCTGCCCCAACCGTTGTCCGGCAACTCGTCCGGGTCGATCATGCCGTCGGGCGGTGCGCTCGGTGCCACGTCCGGGCCGTCCTCATCACGCTGGAACGAGGCCGACAGGTGAAGCACATCGTCGTGATCCTGCCGGGCGACCACCCGGCGGGTCACGAACGATCGCCCGTCACGTAGGCGTTCGACTTCGAAACGAAGGGGCTCGCCGTGCATACCGGGTCGGAGGAAGGAAGCGTGCAGCGAGTGCGCGGCGACGTCGGCTGCAACCGTCGCCTGGGCGGCCCGCAACGCCTGGGCGACGAGCTGGCCGCCGAAAACCCTCGGCAACCGGTATCGGGGTGTGATCCCGATGAAGTGGTCGACTCCGCCGGGGGCCAGGTCGATCAGAGCGTCGAAATCGACTTCGTCCATGTGCGGCTTGCACTCTCCGTCCAGGGTTTGCCTCGGCTGCGACCGGCAGGTCATCATAGCCCGATGCGTGCGTGGCAGATGACCGAGATCGGCGACCCGTCGGATGTGCTCGAGCTGGCGACCGTACCCGACCCCGAACCAGGTCCCGGAGAGGTTCTGCTCAACGTGGAGTCGTGTGGCCTGAAGTTTCCCGACATTCTCCAGATCCAGGGCAAGTATCAGGTGAGGCCGACGCTCCCGTTCATCCCCGGGGGTGAGATCGCGGGAACGGTCGTGGCCCACGGGTCCGACCTTGACGAGTCGGCGCCTGCCATCGGCGATCGGGTGCTCGTCATGGGCGATGGTGGCCTGGCCGAGCAGGTCGCGGTCGCGGCCCGACAGTGCCTTCCCATCCCCGACGGAATGGGTTTCGATCAGGCCGCCGCCATGCTGGTGAACTACGGGACCGGTGTCTTCGCCCTCAGAAACCGGGCTCGGCTTCAGGCCGGGGAATCGGTACTGGTGACCGCCGCCGCCGGTGGCGTCGGTTCGGCCGCCGTTCAGCTGGCCAAGGCCATCGGTGCCACCGTGTACGGCCTCGCTGGCGGCGCGGAGAAGGTCGAGATGGTTCGCTCCCTTGGCGCCGACGGGGCCTTCGACTACCGGGAGGTCGACATCGTCGACACGATCCGAGACGTAACCGACGGAGCGGGCGTGGACGTGGTCTACGACGCGGTCGGCGGTGACATCTTCGACCAGGTCCGGCGAATCGTGGCCTGGGACGGCAGGCTTCTCGTCATCGGCTTCACCAGCGGACGGATCCCGGAGGCTCCGGCCAATCACATCCTGCTCAAGAACTACTCGATCGTCGGTGTCCACTGGGGGGCCCATCTCGCCCGCCGGGCCGGCGCTCTTCGGGAAGACTGGGACTCCGTGGTCGAGCTGTTCGGGACCGGAAAGGTGGATCCCCTGATCTCCGACGTCCGACCTCTTTCCGGGGCGCTCGACGCCTTGGACGACATCGGGAACCGCCGCACGGTCGGCAAAGTGATCATTCGACCCGGCGAGTAGCGGCGCCGGTCTCGGCGGGATCACCGCAGCCGGGGTGACCAGGTTGTTTGGCATCGGCACGCGGGGCGTCACCGCCGGCCTTCGTCAGGCCATCACGCCAAACCACCTCCTCGGCCGGGGCCGACGGTGTCCACGGTGCCGGCGATTCGAGCACCTGACCGCCGTTCGGCCGCGATGGGACCCGTCAGCCGAGGACGTCGCGGTTGACGAGATGGGTCGGTGTGGATCCATCGAGCGCGGCCATCGCCTGCTCGAGAGCCATGACCAGCATGCGGCGACGGCCGACGACCGTCGACGAAGCGACGTGGGGCGTCACGATCACATCAAGACGGTGGAGAAGCGGGTGATCGGGAGGCAACGGTTCGGGATCGGTGACGTCCAGTCCGGCCGCGATCACCTGGCCCGAGTCGAGCGCGGCCAGGAGATCATCGTGATCGACGAGCCCGCCCCTGGCCGCGTTCACGAAGATGAGACCGGGTTTGCACCGGGCGAAGATCTCGGCCCGAAACAGCCGTCTCGACTCATCGGTCAGCGGGCAGTGGAGCGAAATCACGTCAGCGGAGTCGAGAAGCCGATCGAAGGCGACGAGCTCGACCTCGGCCGGGTCGCCGGCCGTTGCGTCGGCGGTCAGGAACGGGTCGTGGGCCACCACCTTCATGCCGACGGCGGCGGCCATGGCGGCGACCCGGCGGGCGATGCGCCCGTAGGCGACGAGACCGAGCGTGAGACCGTCGAGCTCAACGGCCCGACTGTTGGCGGTGTACGACCCGGCGGCATCGCGCAGCATCTGCTGGTGATGGGGCAACGTCTTGGCCACGGCGAACAGCAGGGCCATGGTGTGCTCGGCGGTCGAGACCGTCGGGCCGTCGGGTGTGTTGGTGACCATGACCCGGCGGCGGGTGGCCTCGGCCAGATCGACGGCGTCGACCCCGATACCGGTCCGGGCCAGTACCTGAAGCGACGGCGCCGCATCGAAGCGCGTGCTGTTCCACGTGGCGGCGCCCACGATCGCCCCGAGGGCCCATTCGAGCGGATCCTCGGGCCCGAGGAGGATGACGTCGGAACCCACCACCGACCGGACGACGTCCTCGTCGAACGGGCGGTCGATGTGCAGGACTGTCTGGGCCATGGGGCGCCTCCCGGCGGTCTCGTATCGGTTGGAGGTGACGGTACCATCGGCAACGATGACGGGTGAAAGTCGACGACCGACGAACCGTGGGTCGCGCCCCCGCCGCCCGAGGCCCATTGCCCGACCGGTCGCCCTCGGCACGTGGATGCTGCTGGCCGCCGCCTGTTCCGGTTCGAACACGGTGACCGGGGGCGAGGTGTTCCGGGTGGAGATCGAGGCCTGCGCCGGCGTCTCCCACCAGCGGGCCACCGCAATGGCGGTCGGACCGGATCTGGTGGCGACCGCGGCCCACACGTTCGAGTCCGGGCGACGTGCCATCCTCCGGACGGCCGACGGAGCCGAGATCACCGCCGAAATCGCCTACCTCGATTTCGATCGTGACGTCGCCTTGTTGTCGGTCGACGCCAACGTGACGCGGGTCTTCGATCTCGCCGAGGCCGCTGACGGCACCGAGGTGACGATCCCGACCTACGCCGACCCGGACCGCATCGAGATCAAGGAGGCGACGGTGCTGCGTTCCGTGAATGCAACGCTCGATGGGGAGGGTCGCCGCCGGGCCGTCGAGCTGTCGGTGCCCATCGACCGGGGGGACTCCGGCGCACCGGTGGTCGATGCCGACGGCCGCGCCGTCGGCATGGTCTTCGCTGCGTCACGGCGCGACGACCGAGGCTGGGCCGTTGCCTCCTCCGAACTCGAAGCGGCGATCACCGCCATCGCCGACGCCGGCTACGAACCACCCCCGAGCCCCTGTCGAAGCTGATCGGAAGGCGGCTTCGACCCGACCCGGGTCAGCCGAGCTCCGAGCCGACGATGCCGACGAAGCTCACACACTCCCCGGGGGCACCACCGAGGTTGTGGGTCATACCGAGTGTCTTGCCGCCCTCGGTGACCGACGCGATCTGCCGATCCTCGGGGGCCTCCCGTCGAAGCTGCAACCAGCACTCGAACAGCATCCGAAGACCCGAGGCACCGATGGGGTGACCGAAGCTCTTCAGGCCGCCGTCGGGGTTGACGGGGAGTTCGCCGTCGAGGTCGTAGGTGCCGGCCAGCACCTCTTTCCAGGCCATGCCTCGCTCGGCGAAGCCCAGATCCTCCATGAGCACCAGTTCGGTCGGGGTGAAGCAATCGTGGACTTCGGCCATGGCCACCTGGGCCCGAGGGTCCGTGATTCCGGCCTGGGCGTAGGCGTCGGCTGCGGATGCCACCACCTCGTTGAAGGTGGTGTAGTCGTAATCGGGGTCGATCGGTCCGGCGGCCGGCCCGGCGGCGAATCCGAGTCCTTTCACGTACAGCGGCTTGTCGGTGTACCGATGGGCGTCTTCGGCCCGGCACAGGATGGCGGCGGCGGAGCCGTCGGACACGCCGGAACAATCGAAGATGCCGAGTTGACCGGCGATCAGCGGGGCGTTGCAGATCGTGTCCTTGCCCACCTCCTTGCGGAACTGGGCCCGGGGATTTCGGGCGCCGTTGTAGTGGTTCTTCCAGGCGATCCGGGTGAGGACGTCCTTCATCTCGTCGGTGTCGACGCCGTACTTCTTGGCGTAGGCCGGTGCCAGCAGCGAGAACATGGCCGGAGCGGTGAGTTCGGGGCGGGTACCGTCGCCGGGGATTCGTTGTGAGACGAGGCCCGACATCCCGCTGTCCTTCAGTTTCTCGACGCCGACGGCGGCCACGAGGTCGTAGGCCCCGGAGGCGACTGCGTAGCAGGCGTTGCGGAACGCCTCGGAGCCGGTGGCGCACATGTTCTCGACCCGGGTGACGGGCCTGTAGTCGATCTTCAGCGCCCGGCTGAGCGTGAGGCCCGAAACCCCCGAGCCGAGGGTGCCGAACCAGAAGGCATCGACGTCGTCCTGCTCGATGCCGGCAGAGGCATAGGCCTCGGTCGAGGCGTCGATCAACATGTCGTCGACCGACCAATCCCAGTGTTCGCCGAACGGGGTGCAGCCCATGCCGACGATGGCCACCTGATCCTTGATTCCCTTGGATGCCATTGGCTCGTTCCTTGTCGTGTGCTCGATGTGTTGTCGTTTTCGATTTCGGACTGTGACGGAGGCGTCGGCGGCAATCAGCCGGCGGGTCGGGCTTTCCAGAAGTAGTTGTGGACGCCGTCGGCCGTCATCAGCTTGCGAAAGGTCATGGTCACCCGATCACCGATGGCGACGGTGTCGGGATCGGCGTCGGTCAGTTGACATTGGAAACGTCCGCCGCCGTCGAAGTCGATGACGACCGCGATGACGGGCGGTGACAGCGAGTAGGCGAGGCGGTCGATGGTGAAGGTGGCCACCGTCGCACCCACGTCGGCCATGGGCACCGGCTCCATGTCGTCGACCGCACCGCCTTTGACCGACACCCGTTGGGGCGGCAGGTGGACGGCGCCGGTGGAACGGTCACGGGAGCCGACGAACGCGTACTTCCAGGCCTGGGACCGCAGCGACGGTGGTGCGGCCGGCGGCACCGGATCGGGCCGGCGGGGTGGCTCCCGCTCGAGGAAGCCCCGCCAGGTCAGGAATGACTGATAGTCGAGGTCGTCGTTGCCGGCGGCGATCTGGTCGGCCACCGTGGGGGCGGCGTTGTAGGAGGCGATGGCGTCGGTGGTGCGGAAGAACCCGACGTCGACGCCGTCGGCCAGATGCATGACCATGATCGTCCGGCCTGATTCGGACTCGTCGAGCACGGAACCCAGGAGCAGTCCGGCGTGTGGGGTTCCGGTGTTGCCGACGGTTCCGCTCAGATCGGCGGCCACCGCAACCTCCCCCAGCCCGGCGGCCCGGGCCGCCCCACGTACGGCCCGCCCGTGCAGGCCGGTGATGACGGCGATATCGACGTCGGCCGGTTCGAGACCGGTCTCCTTGAGGGCGGCGGCCGACGCCTCGGTGACGAGCGGCAGGTAGGCGTGCTCGCCGAATCGTTCCTCCCACAGCCGGGAGTAGTCCCAAACCGGAAGCCGCCAGCGGTCGAGGAACTCCCCCGTTGCCGAGGCCCCGCCCAGCCATTCGGCGATCACCGGCCCGTCGGCGTCGTCGCCGATCAGCCAGGCCACGGCTGCGTCCCCGCACTGCGACTCGTCGGCCGATCCGGGGCGACCGCTGCGAACGTCGGACGCGGCAACCATGGTCGGCCGGGAACCGTCGAGGGCGGATCGAAGCGCGGCGTTGACCGACCGTGGCGCTCCACCGATGTCGCCCGCAAACACCTTCGACGGCAGGTTCAATGCGGAATGGATGACGGTGGCGTTGGTCTTGTCGAGATACGGAGGGGTCGCGGTGGAGAAATAGACCGCGTCAGGAACGAGGCCGTCGACGGATCGAAGAAGATTTCGGCCGGCTTCCACGGCCATGGAGGTGGCGTCCTCGTCGTAGGACGCAACCGCTCTGGTTCCGCGCCCTCCGCCACTTCCGAGGGCGGCGGTGATGGCCGATCGCTTGAGCCGATAATACGGAACATACGTTCCGTAGCCGATGATGCCTCGCATGAAGCCCCCTGGGGAACTGGTTTGGTTCCCATACTAAACCAGGGGTCCACGGGGGAGCCAGTGTCGCCAAACGAAGGGCGGCTAGACGGGGGCTTCGGTGTAGAAGGGGTTCTCACCGGCGGCGTGGTCGGTGGCGTCGACGACGTCGGTGATCTCCGGCAGCGCCGCCAGGAGCATCTTCTTGATGCCGTCGCGCAGGGTCATGGCGCTCGCGGCGCAGCCCTGACAGCCGCCGCCCATGGTCACATGAACCACCGAACCGTCGATGTCGACCAGGGCGGCGTAGCCACCGTGGGAGGCCAGCGCCGGATTGATGGCCTGATCGAGCACCGCCTGAACCTTCTGGGGCAGCTCCCCGGTGAGTTCCAGGTCGAATCCGGCCAGTGGATCGGGCGGATTGGGGTTGCGGATGACCAGCCCACCGCTTCCGACCGCGGCGACGTCGAGGACGGCGCCGGTCATGTTCTCCACCGACGCCCGGGGCACGATCACGGTCAATTCGCCCTTCTCCCCCTGGGCGTAGACGAGATCGTCGGGCGCCTGGTCGGAGATCGGGGCGAGATCCAGGGCGTAGGTGAAGTCGGTCATGTTCGACCCGGTTATCGCCACCCGAAGCGCCGTGTTGGCCGGATCGTCCTCACCGGCCCGGACATCGAGCACGACTTCCAGCGCGGCCGCCGTCACCGTCAGGGGTTTGGTCTCGTCGGCCGTGGAACGCTCAGGTGCACCTGATTCGGAAGTCATGGTTCCCAGGATACGTGTTCATTGGTGACCATCGACCCCGGCAGGGCGTCAGATCGGGCACAGTGGCCAACTTCGAGGGCGTCCCGATAGAACAAATGACATCAACCCCGTCCGTGACACAGGCCGCCATTCACACGACGAGCACGCGATCCCGACGCGGCGCGTCGTCGCGCTGACGGGAGCGGCCGTCGCTATCCGTGTCGTGGCCGCCCTTGCGCTGCTCGTCGGGCCATGGGCCGACGAGGCGGCCGAGCTGGCCGGCTGGGACATCGAGCGGTTCCTGGCGATTGCCCGCGAAAGCGGTCGGGCCTGGCGTGACACCGCCGTGGAGTATCCGCCGGGCAGCGTGGTCGTCTTCGAGCTGCTCGATCGCCTGTCACCAGTCGGGTCGGGCGGTGTCGTCACCGCTCATCGGCTGCTCATCGTCCTCGGCCTGATCGTCGACCTGTTGGTGTCCTGGCTCCTGCTTCGACGCGACCGTAGGGCCGGACTCACCTACCTGCTCCTCGGTCTTCCCCTCGTTCCGATGGGACTGCTGAGGCTCGACCTCGTCGCCACCCTCCCCGCCGTGGCCGCGGTGTTGCTCGTGTTTTCGCCCGCCGGCCCTTCCGGTCGGGAGCGCAGTGGCGTTCGCATCGCCGCCGCCGGGGGCCTCGTGGCCGCAGGCGCCATGGTGAAGCTGTGGCCGGCCTTGCTGATCCCAGCCCTGTGGTCGACGTGGCGGGAGCGGACGGCCGCCGCCGGGATCGCCGCCGGCGCCGTGGCGACGGCGCTGTGGCTGGTGTGGGCCGGTGCCGGTCTCGATCCGATCCGCCAGGTGGTCGACCTGCGGGGAGCCACCGGGTGGCAGCTCGAGTCGGTGGGTGGCGTTGCCACCGCGCTTGCCGATGCCGTCGGCGTACGACCACTCGGGCCGGCCGAGGGTGTTCGCCTGGAACTCGACGCCTTTCGGATCGGAACGTTGACACCCTGGGTGGTCACCGCGGGTCGGGCCTTGGCCGTCGCCGCCATCGCCGCGCTGGCCTGGCGGGGTCGACGGGCCACGCAACGATCGGGGCTCCCGGTGGCGGGGGCGGTGATGCTCGGAGGTGTGGCCGCCCTGATCGTGACATCCCCCCTGCTTTCGCCCCAGTTCCTGTTGTGGCTGACGCCGTGGGCCGGGCTCCTCATGATCGACGATCACGGGCCGTCGACACGACGTCCACCGTCTCCGGTGGTGCTCACCGCCGGAGCCACGATCCTCACCGGGGTTGCGTTGACCGTCTTCGGGCCGCCGGACCTGGCCCATCCGCTGGCGGCGGCCATGCTCGCCGTGCGCAACGCCCTGCTTGTCATGCTTCCGATCAGCTGCTGGCGATGGCTCGACCGGAGCGCTCCACCATCCGGGGGGTGAGCGACGCGCCGGCCCACCAGCGGGTGGTACGGATACGCACGTCCAACAGGTGACCGAGGAATCTCGTTGCCTCATTGGCCGTCGCCTTCGACATACCCTGCAGCCGCCCGGCGAACCGGAACGGGACTTCGACGACCCGGGCCTGCGGGTGGGTGGCGAGCAATTCGATCAGGATCTTGAAGCCGTCGGGGCACAGACGGTTCAGGTCGACCGACGCCAAGTCGACGGCGAAGAAACCGGAGAGCGGGTCGCCGATCCGTCCCACCCGCCGGGGAAACATCGTTCGGGCCAGACGGGCGGCCGCCCGCGACAGCACCCAGCGGGTAGGCGTCAGCCCCTCGCCATCGGAGCCTCCGGGAATCCGCCGGCTGGCGACCGCCAGCGATGTCCGACCGTCGATGCAGCCGACCAGCCGTCCGACGTCGGTGGCCGGATGCTGGAGATCGCCGTCCATCACCACGGCCACCGATCCGGTCGCCCGAGCGAAGCCGTCGACCACCGCGCCGCCCAGGCCTCCCCACCGGTCGACCCGTTGGCGATGCAGCATGGTCACCTCGACCGGGCCCCGGTCCGACCCGATCGGTAGCTCGCCCACTGCCACCGCGCGCGCCACCCGACGGATGGTTCTCGGGGTGTCGTCGTCGCTGTCGTCGACGTACAGGATCTCCAGCCGTCGACCGGCCAGCACATCGGAGTCGGTGGCGGCGATCAGCTCCCGCACGAAGGGCTCGATGTTGGGCTGCTCGTGTCGGGTGGGCACGATGACACTCACCGTGTCGGATCGAAGATCGCGCCGGGTCCGGGGCGCGGCCACCGGGCGGGGGCTGAAGGTCAGCACGGCCAGCGCCACGAAGGCCACCGCAAGTCGTGACGAACTGTTGTTGTCGAGCAGCACGAGACCCAACTGGGGCCCGATCGGCAGCACAACGAACATGGCGACGGCGCACACGGCGACGAGCCCCCGGTTGCGGGCCCCGGCGGTCGATGCCGCCAACAGCACCAACCCCCAGGTCAGATACCACGGTTGGGTGGTCGGATGCAGGACGGCCCACAGGAGCAGACTCCAGGCGAGCGCCGTCGGCCAGCTCTGACGATCCCGCAAGAGCAGCACGGCGGTCACGGCCAGGGCGGCCAGGTATCCGAGCAGCCTCGCGCCGCCGACCACGAGATCACCGTCGAGACCGGTGAGCAGCGACAATCCGCCGCCGAACACCCGGGTGACACTCAGGTAGGCGTCGACCGGCCGGCTGTCGGCCATCGCCTCGACCCATCCCCAACCCCAGCCGGTGAGGCGACCGGCGACGGTCATCACAGCGATCGCCTCGAGACCGGTAAAGGCGGCGCGACCCCAGCGGCGCCACCGCCCGTCGGCCTCGACCGCCCAGTGCCATCCGATGAAGGGAACGGCCAGCAGTGCGGGAATCTTGATCACGGCGGCGAAGGCACACAGGGCGATGCCGAGGTGGACGAAAGGACCCCGGCGTCGGCCGACGGCAACGCCCCCGACCAGGAAGGCCAACATGATCGCCTCGTTGTGGGCTCCGGACACGAGGTGGAACAGAACCAGTGGATTGGCGATCGCCAGGATCAGGGCGTCGGTGGGATCACGGCCGAGACCACGCGACAGATCGAACACGGCCAGCGCAGTGACGACGAGGCCGAGGACGGCCAGAACCCGAAAGCCGAAGACGGCGGCCACGACATGGTCGCCGGTGATCTCCGACACCGCGCTGGAGAGGGCGACGAACACCGGACCGTAGAGCACCGGCGACTCCCAGTAGAGCGGATCGACCGGAGCCAGCACCGGGTCGCCCGCTCCCAGCTCTCCAGGGCCCTCGTCGTAGACATCGAAACCCTGATCGGCGAGGCGACCCTGGGCCGCGTAGGCGTAGACGTCGCGGCTGCCGAGCGGGGGGCCGACCAGCATCGGCAGCGCCCACACAACGATGATGCCGACGACGACCAGCACCGGGACACCGCCGTTGCGGATCAGATGTTCCCGCCTCAGCAGCAGCCACGCCCGCACGAGGATGATGAGACCGCCGAAGTAGACCACGAGGGCCGGAAGCAGATCCACCGACGGCCGCACGGGAACGGCGGGTACGGCCCACAGCCGCCCCGGTCCGCCGGGATCGGCGGCTCCGGCCAGCGTGCCACCCACCACCACCATGACCGAGGCGCCGAGGCCGAGTGCACCGATGAACCACAGGGACCCGAACCATCGTGATACTGACGGGTTTGCCCCCGGGCGCCGACGATCCACCGCACCATTGTGCCGCAATCGAGCCGAAACCGCTGTCAAATGCGGTCGCGGCTAGGACCGACCGACCACCCCGACCAAACGGTCGATGATCTCGTCGAGGATCTCGGTCGAGGTGGCGAAATTGAGCCGGACGAACCCGTCACCGTTGGCACCGAAGTCGGTGCCCGGGTTGAGTGCGACGGCGGCCTTCTCGAGCAGAACCCGGGACGGGTCGGGTCCGAGATCGAAGGCCCGCAGGTCGAGCCAGGCCAGATAGGTGGCCTCCGGGATCGACAGCCCGACGTCGGGCGCCTCGGCGGCGAGCCGCGCCGCCAGCTGGTCACGGCGGGCGGTGAGATACGACCGGGTTCCATCGAGCCAGGCCCCACCCTCGGTCCAGGCGGTCAGCGAAGCCACCGCGCCGGGGATGGACACGGCGCCGAGGAAGTGGTCGGGTAGCGCTTCCATCTGCTTGGCAACCCCGTCGTGATCGACGTGGGCCACGGCGCAGCGCAGACCGGCCAGGTTGAACGCCTTGGAGGCCGACGTGACGGTCAACGTGCGCCCGGACAGGCCCGGTTCGAGAGCCATCGGCCGGTGGGTCACCCCCGGATGGGTCAGATCGGCCCACACCTCGTCGCTGATCAGCAGCAGATCATGGTCGATCACAACCTTGGCGATCGCCGCCCGCTCGACGTCGTCGAACACCCTGCCGGTCGGGTTGTGGGGGTGGCACAGCAGGAGCACTCTGGTGCGGTCGTCGATGGCGGCCTCGAGCCGTTCCGGGTCGAGCCGCCACCCGGCCGAGCGATCGAGCGGGACGTCGATGATGCGGCGCTGCACACTGGTCACGGCGTCGATGAACGGCGGGTAGACGGGAGTCAGGAGCACGACACCGTCGCCG
>JAOTVU010000223.1 GCA_029863385.1 Acidimicrobiia bacterium | reverse complement strand
CACCTCGCCGACGTGGATGCCTTCGAACGAAGGATCGACGGCCGCCACCAAGTCCAGTCCGTCGGCCGAGTGAATTGCCTGGGCCACGGAGGAGCCCATGCGCCCTCCAGCTCCGAAGACTCCGACACGAATCAGCATGGTGGCTCTCCTAACTCGGAAACGACGTAGGGCTCGGCACGAAGCCCGAGCCCTACGCTCACGTTAGGTTGATTTCGGCTGAAACGCCCGCCTCAGGGCGTCGGAAAAGCGATCGCCAGCGCATCCTTGCACAGGGGGCGCATCGCCGCCGATTCCTCCGGATCTGCGGCCTAGTTGCGACTCCGACCCCGACCGCGGCCACGGCGGCCCCGGTTGCGACGGTCATCGTCGGGCACAACGGCCGCACCCTCGGGACCCAGCTCGCCGAATCCCTCGGGCTCGAAGTCTTCCTCGAACGACAGGGTCATCGAGTCGTCGGACGCCGCGTCGTTGCTGCCGTTGGAGTCGTCGTCGGATCGACCCCGGCCACCACGATCACCGCGGCCGCCACGATCACCGCGGCCGCCACGATCACGGCCGCGATCTCCGCCCCGACCGCCACCGCTGGTGTAGTCGTTGTCGTCACCGGCGATCTTGAGAGAGATCTTGCCGTTGGGGTCGATGTCCTCGACCATGACGTCGATCTCCTGGCCAAGCTCGAGCACGTCCTCGACCCGATCGATCCGCTTGCCCTGCCCGATCTTGGAGATGTGGAGCAGGCCGTCACGGCCGGGAAGGATGTTGACGAACGCACCGAACTTGGTGATGTTCACGACCCGGCCGCTGTAGGTCTCGCCCACGTCGGCGGTCGGCGGGTCGAGGATCAGACGGATCTGACGCTCGGCCTCCTCGACCACCTCGCGGTCGGTGGCGGCGATCGACACCGTGCCGACCTGGCCGTCGTCATCAACGGAGATGTCGGCCCCGGTCTCGGACTGGATCGAGTTGATGACCTTGCCCTTCGGGCCGATGACCTCGCCGATCTTGTCGACCGGGATCTCGAAGCTGATGATCTTCGGGGCGCCCTCGCGAACGTCGTCGCGGGGAGCGGGGATGGCCTTGGCCATCACGTCGAGGATCTGCATCCGGGCTTCTCTGGCCTGGTTCAGGGCATCGGTCAGGACGTCGGCGGGAATGCCGTCGATCTTGGTGTCGAGCTGAAGGGCCGTGACGAAGTCGGCGGTACCGGCGACCTTGAAGTCCATGTCACCGAAGGCGTCCTCGGCTCCGAGGATGTCGGTGAGGGTGGTGTACCTGCCCTCGGCGTAGACGAGGCCCATGGCGATACCGGCCACAGGGGCCTTGATCGGGACACCGGCGTCCATCAGCGAGAGCGACGAGCCGCAGACCGACGCCATCGACGTCGAACCGTTCGACGACAGCACCTCCGACACCAGACGCATCGTGTAGGGCCACTCCTCCTCGGTGGGGATCACCGGGACGAGCGCCCGCTCGGCCAGCAGGCCGTGACCGACCTCGCGGCGCTTCGGGCCCCGCATGAAGCCGGTCTCACCGGTGGAGAACGGCGGGAAGTTGTAGTGGTGCATGTAGCGCTTGCGCTCGGTCGGGTCGATGCCGTCGATGAGCTGATCCATGCGCTTCATACCGAGGGTGGTGATGTTGAGCACCTGGGTCTCACCCCGCTGGAACAGGCCGGAGCCGTGAACCCGGGGAACAACACCGACCTCGGCCGACAGCGGACGAAGATCGGCGGTGCCACGCCCGTCGATGCGGAAACCGTCTTCGACGATGCGGCGACGAACGACGGCCTTCGACAGCGACCGGAATGCGGCCTTGAGCTGCTTGGTTGCCAGGGCCTCGTCATCTGCGCCGTCGGCGCTGGCGAAGTGGGCGTGCAGCGAGGACAGAACCTCGTCACGCAGCGCGGTCTCGGCCTCGCCCCGCTCGGCCTTGTCGGCGATGCCCATGACCTCGATCATCCGGGCCTCGGCGGCCTCGGAAACGGCAGCGTACTGCTCGTCGGTGTAATCGACCTGGACCGGGAAGTCCATGAACTCCCGACGGCCGCCGTTGGCCTCGACCAGCTCAAGCTGAAGGCGGACGGCTTCGCGGATGTAGATCTTGGCCTGCTCCAGGCCGTCGGCCAGAACGGCCTCGTCGACCTTGGGGGCGCCATTCTCGTAGTTGGTCCACGAGCTTCTGGTGCCACCGGCCTCGACCATCATGATGGCCACGTCGCCGTTGTCGAGCTGACGACCGGCGACCACGATCTCGAACGACGACTCGTCGCCCTCGGCAAACGTGGGGTGGGGCAGCCACTCACCGTCGTTGGTGTAGGCCAGGCGGACGGCGCCGATCGGACCGTCGAACGGAATGTCGGACACCATCAGCGCGGCGGAAGCGGCGTTGATGGCGATCACGTCGTGGGGGTGGGCCATGTCGGCCGACAGGACCGTGACGACGATGTGGGTCTCGTTGCGGTACCCGTCGGGGAACGACGGGCGCAGCGGCCGGTCGATCAAACGACAGGTGAGGATGGCAGTGTCGGGGGCCCGACCTTCACGGCGGAAGAACGAGCCGGGGATCTTGCCGGCCGCATAGGACCGTTCCTCGACGTCGACCGTGAGCGGGAAGAAGTCGATGCCCTCCCGGGGGGACTTGGCCGCGGTGGCGGTGACCAGCACGCTGGTGTCGCCCATACGGGCGAGGACCGAACCGCCGGCCAAACCGGCGAGTTTGCCTGTTTCCAGGCTCAGGTCTGGACCATCACCGGCGGTGACGGTCCCGGACACGGAAACTTGTTCCGTCATAGGGATTCTCCTCTGAACTTGTAGTTGGCGAACGACCTTCGCTCGCCGTTACAGGTCAGATCCCAGATTTTGACCACTCGATCCCGGCTTCGACACCACCGGACCTGTCACACGACAAGGGCTTCGGTGATATCAGCCTGGTGCGCTTCGGACGGCGGAGTGAGACCGAGGAGCCCAAAACTGGCAGCTGACCTACATCTACAGCAACCGGTTGTTCACCTGGTTGCTTGGTTTGTTCGCGCTGCCGCCGGGATACCGGCGAACAACGCCTTCCGCCATGCTATCGGCATTCCAACCAAAGGATGTGAATGGTGAAAATGGGTCGATCGACCCCGATCCACTCGAGTCGCTAGGGAATCAGACGCTCCACCGGGTGGCCGGCAGGGAGCGCCAGGTAGTTGAAACCCCGGTAGGGGTAGGTCCCGGCCTTGTCGAACTCGGCGGCCGACAGCGGAGTCCGGCCGTAGACGAAGTCGACGATGGCGTAGACGTCGTAGTCGAGTTGCCGGAGATGATCGAACAGGTCGAGTCGGTTGTAGTCGAAAGCGTCCGTGGAGCCCGTGGGACCACACTCGAACAGCACGAGCGGTCGATCGCGTTTGAACAGCATCTCGCCGCCCTGGAGGGCGGGTAACTCGGCACCCTCGACATCGAGTTTGATGAAGTCGACGGCGGGAACCGAGCGCCCGTCCTTGATCGGAACACCGTTGATCAGATCGTCGAGACGGATCACCTCGACATCGATCTCGCCGGCCACCTCGGAGTCGATCGGTGGTCTGAGGCTGCTGAAGCCCGATCGGCGGGCCCGGTAGAAGCGGGCGGACCCCGCGGTCGACGAGACGGCGGCGTTGATCACCGTGACCGACGGAAAACGCTCGGCCAACACCCTTGCCTTGTCGGGATCGGCCTCGACGGCCACATGTTCGCCGTCCGGTGCCAGTTCGATCAGCCTCAGGAGCGTCGATCCGATGTGGGCTCCCACGTCGACGCAGTTCGAATCCCGGGCAACCAGCGCCTGGAGGGCGACATCGGTGCGACGGTCCTCCAGGTACATGTCCCACAGCTCGGGATTCCGTACCCGCTGGGGCAGCCCGGCCCACCATCGGGCGCGACGCAGCAGCCGGCCGGGAAGGGTCCCAACCAGGCGTCCTTTGACCGCCGTGGAAAGGATGTTCATCGGCCGTGTCCGTCGAACCGACCGAGCCGACAAATCAGCGACGAAGACCGAGTTCGGCGATGAGAGCCCGGTACCGCTCGACGTCGATCGAGGCGAGGTAGTCGAGCATCCGGCGCCGACGGCCGACCAGGGCGAGAAGGCCTCGCTGGCTGTGGTAGTCCTTTTTGTGGACCTTCAGGTGCTCGGTGAGGTGGTTGATCCGATCGGTGGCCAGCGCGATCTGCACTTCCGGGGAACCGGTGTCGCCCTCGGAGCGGGCGAACTTGGCAATGGTGTCGCCCTTCGGCTTGAGGTTGGCGGCTTTGTTGCTCATGATGATCGAATCTCCATCGATGTGGGCCGCTGTGTCGACCCGTTGGGACCGACACACGGCGTCGTTTGAAGTGTGGGACCCGGGGCCCGGCCGTTGCAATCGTCGTCAGCGAGGACGACGGGTCGAAACAGCAAAGGACAATGCTACCGACATCGACCCGGCGACCCACCGCGCCGCGTCGGTTGGCTCGAGCCGACTCACTCCTCCCGGAGTAGGGTGCGGGCCGCATTGATATCGAGATCGAGTTGGGCCCGCAGGGCGTCGATGCCGTCGAAGCGTTGCTCGCCTCGGAGCCTGCGGACAAAACGGACTCGGGCGGGCCGGCCGTAGAGATCACCGTCGAAGTCGAGAAGGTGGGCCTCGATCAGGGAGTGCTCGGCGTGCTCGTAGAACGTCGGTCGCCGGCCGATGTTGATGGCGGCCGGCCACCGAGCGCCGTCGGGCAGCACATACCAACCGGCGTACACACCGTCGGCGGGAACGGCGAACCCCGGCTCGACCATGATGTTCGCCGTCGGGAATCCGATCGTCCTGCCCCGCCGATCGCCGGTGGCGACGACGCCCCGAACCTCATGGGCCCGACCGAGCAGCCGTGCGGCGAGTGCCACCTCGCCGACGGTGAGGGCCCTCCGTACCGCAGTCGACGACACAGCCGAGCCCAGATCCTCGAAATCGACATCCGTGTGGCCGGTCAGTTCAGACGAGTCGGAGGGGCGGGGCAACAGGCCATGGCCGTACACCTGGAAGCCGGCGTGGGCGCCGATCTGTTTCAGAAGCTCGACGTTGCCGAGACGACCTTTGCCGAAATGGAAATCCTCACCGACCACGACCGCTCGGGCGCCCAGGCATCCGACGAGCACCGAGTCGACGAACTCCTCGGCCGACTCACCGGCCCGGGCCCGGTCGAAGGGTACGACGACCACCGTGTCGAGGCCGGTTTCGGCCAGCAGTTCGAGCTTCTGGTCGAGTCCGGTCAACAGCTCAGGGGCCAGTTCCGGGCGAAGCACTTTCGCCGGATGAGGATCGAACGTGACCAGGGCCGACTTGGCGCCGAGGTCCGCCGCCAGGGCCCTGACCCGGTCGATGACCGTACGGTGGCCGATGTGCACGCCGTCGAACACGCCGATCGTGAGCGCGTGGCCGGCATCGACCGGGGCTCCGGAGGCGGCCGCCGCGACCCGCTCCCTGGCTGCGGCGTCGGGGTCGGTGATGACGTTCACAGCAATCGAACGTATCGGGTCACGATCCGACCAGCACTTTGGCCGGGCACAGTTCCCCGTCACGGACCTCGTAGACGGCCAGTAGCGCTCCGTCGGGACCCCGGATCGCAAAACGACCCACTCCTGCGCTGGGACCCAGCCGCTGACCGTGGGACACGCGGGCGGCAAACTCCGCATCGACCTCGAGCACCGGCATGGTCCCGAGGAGGACCTCGATCGGCTGGAGTGCGAAACCATCGAGCGGCTGGGCGGCGTCGAGGGTGATCGAACCGACCCAGGTTCGGCGGAGATTGCGGAGGTGGGCGCCACCCCCCAGCGCCCGCCCGAGGTCGGCGGCCAAGGTGCGGATGTAGGTACCCGAGGAGCAGTCGACCGAGACGGCGAACACCATGGGATCGGCGGTGGCGTCCACGTCGAACCGGTGCACGGTGACCGGCCGGGCTTTGCGCTCGACCTCCACCCCTTGGCGGGCCAGTTCGTGGAGCCGCTTCCCGTCGACCTTGACCGCCGAGACCATCGGTGGGACCTGTTCGATTGCTCCGACGAATTGGGCAGCGGCGGCGCGTACCCGATCCAGTGACAGATCGGCCATCTCGTGGGTGGCGGTG
>JAOTVU010000222.1 GCA_029863385.1 Acidimicrobiia bacterium | reverse complement strand
AACAGGTCGTTGACGGCCTGGGTGCGCTGGCGTTCGATCTTGCGGCGGCTCTCGACGAGCTTCTTGGTGATCGCCTGGTGTCGGCGGTCGAGCAGCCACATGCCGATTGCACCGACGAGCAAACCGATCGTGATGCCGATGATGAGTTGGATGTCCATGCGCGTGATCTCCGCCGATCCGTCTGGTTCCGTCCTGGTCCTTGTTTAAGTTTAGTCAATCAGATCGTTAAGAACCAGTACTTCGACCTTCGGAGGAGCGGGTATCGAGCCAAAGGCCGTATTTCAGTGGTATTTCAGCCACGTGTCAGTGTAATTTACTCAATCCGAAGCGTTCTGTCGATGGGCTTCGATTTGGGCGGGCTCACCCACGTGGTTCACCGATGCTATTGGACGCGGCGAAGGATGTCCATGGGTTCGCACCGTCGACTGGCCGGCGGTCGGCCCAAACCAGCTGTGGGAGGGCCCGTGAGGGCCCGATTCCGGCGGCCTCAGTAGTCGTCGAACAGGGCGTCCTGGGTCGATTCCTCCTTGCCCGCCAACCAGTGCCGGCGACACCGGAGGTCATAGGTCACTACGGCGTCCGTCTCGTCACCGGCGTCGCCGACAACCTTGAGATCGCCGTGATAGACCTGTGCGCCGTTGACGAGCCGGGCGTTGTGCGTTGCCCGCGCACCGCACCAACAGCGCGCCTCCACCTGCAGCTCCATGCGGCGGTCGGCCACCTCGAGAAGCCGCCGGGTCCCGGGAAACAGCTCGCCCTGAAAAGAAGTGAGCAGACCGAAGGCGTACACCTCGATCGCCAGATCGTCGACGACTCGGGCCAGCTGGTCGATCTGACCCGGTTCGTAGAACTGGGCCTCGTCGCAGATGACGGCGTGGAGGCCCTGGCACTCGAGATGACGTTGGTAGATCAGCCGTTGCAGGTCGACGGTCCCGTCGATGATGACGGCTGCGGCCGACACCCCGAGGCGGCTGGACACCACCCCGTCGCTTCGATCCAACTGGGTGATCAGCATGCAGGGCAGGCCGCTCTTGGTCAGGTTGTGGTGGATCTGGAGGGCCTGCGTCGACTTTCCCGAGCCCATGGTGCCATAGAAGAATCGGAGCTCGGCCATGCCTTTAGAAGCTACCCGGCACCGCAGCGATTCATCCGGCTCCGATTTCGACCGTTACCATCGTAGGAGGCGAAGGAGACCGCATCGTTGAAGGAGACGCCAACCGACCGATCGACGCCCGGATCATCCGGGAGGGACGATCCGGCTGCCGACCATGGTGCGGTGATCAACACCGAGTCCCTCCCGCGTTCCCGTTTCGCCGGCTGGTTCGGCCGTCCGGTCTTCCTCGAGGCCCGCGGCCCGTTCGAGCTGCGTACCCTACGGCGCAGTCCCCTGTGGCATGGGCACGGCGTGCCCGAAGGCCGCCGGCGGCCCGTGCTGGTCATTCCCGGTTTCATGGCCGGCCCGACCAGTGCGGATGCCCTCGTACAGATTCTGCGGCGCGCCGGTTGGAGCGCCGAGATCGCCAAGGTCGGGCGCAACTCCGGTCCGGCCTACACCGGCCTCCAGCAGGCGAGCAGCGACCTTTTCGATCTGATCGACCGGTACGGTCGCCGGGTCACCGTGATCGGACACTCCCGCGGTGGCCAGTTCGCCCGGATCCTGGGGGTCCGTCACCCCGAGCTGGTGACCGACGTCATCGCCGTCGGCGCCCCCCTGTTGACCAAGTACCCCCGCTTCGCCCCGGTGCGCATCCCGATCGAGATGTTGGAGATCACCTGGCGCCGAGGAACGTTCGGGCCGGTCTATCCCGAGCTCGAGGCGGCGGTCGACCGAGACCGCTTTCGCCCGTTCCCGGACGACGTCGGCTTCACGTCGATCTACTCCCGGAACGACGGCATCGTCGACTGGCGGGCCTGCCTCGATCCGGCGGCCGACCTGATCGAGGTCTCGGCCTCTCACACCGGCATGATCAGCAGCATTCCCGGGGTCCGGGCGGTGGCCCGGGTCCTCGATGCTCAGAACTGATCGAGCATGGCCTCTATGAGCACGGCGAGGCCATCGTCGTCGTTGCTGGGAAGCACCACGTCGGCTGAGGCCTGAACGGCGACATCGGCGTTACCCATTGCGTAGCCGGTCCCGGCCCACTCCAACATGGCCACGTCGTTGTGGTTGTCACCCACGGCGCCGACGTCGTCAACAGACAGGCCCAGGTCACTGGCCAGCAATTCGAGGGCGGTGGCCTTGGTGACCCGCTCGGGGGCCAGCTCCACAAACGGCAGCCCCGAATACGACGGCACCGACAGACCGTCGGCGGCCGCGTTGACCTCATCCCACAGCCGTCCGAGGTCGATGCTGTCGTCGAAAACCAGGAGCTTCTGGATCGGATCCGACACCCGTTCGAGGTCGGCGCTCAGATCGACGGTCGGCGGGACCGGGGGTCGGTTCGGCACCACCGTCTCGAATCCGGCCTCGTAGGCCATCGTGGTGGCGAACTCGACGGCGAACTTCGCCTGCGGAATTCGGCGTCGGATCCGATCCAACAATTCGACGACCACGACCCGGTCCATCCAGAAGGCCCGTATCAGCTCGTCACGCCCGAGATGGCGGGTTATGGCCCCGTTGGCGAAGATCCAGAAGTCGTCGAGTCCGCTGGCGTCGACCACGTCGGTGGCGACGGCCATCGGTCGACCGGTGGCCGGGACCACGTGGATACCGGCGTCGACGGCCCGGGCGAGGGCGTCGAGCACCCGCGACGAGAGCGACCCGTCGCTACGCAGCATCGTTCCGTCTATGTCGACGGCGAGGAGCCTGGCGGGGCGGATCACGAGGCCGAAACCGCGTTCTTCATCAGCCCCCACAGCCGCGCAACGTGTTCCCGCTCGGTCGTCTCCACGCCGATCGAAACTCTGGCGACCCATCGGCCATCGAGCATCGTGGGTGTCAGGTAGGCCTCTCCGGACCGGTTGATGGCTTCAACCCAGGCCAGCGTGTGCCGGTTGAGGACGTCGAGGTCGTCGTCGGCCCCAGCCGAGTCGGCACCGCGGGGATGATGGACGACACACACGGTTTGGAGAACCACCGGCGCCACCACCTGCCAGTCCGGGGCCGCCTCGATCTGTTCGGCAAGCCACCGGGCGTTGTCCAGGTCCCGGCGAAGCCGAGCCTGGAGGGCCCCAACGCCGTCGATCGACAGATGGAACAAGATCTTCAACGCCCGGAACCGCCGCCCCAGCGGGATGCCCCAGTCCCGGTACTGGGTGACCGTGCCGTCGGCGCCGGACTGCAGGTAGGACGGATTGGTCGACATGACCTGGATCAGGAACTCGGTGTTGCGGATGTGGAAGATCGATGTGTCGAGGATGGTGCCGAGCCACTTGTGCGGGTTCCAGGTGATGGAGTCCGCGTCCTCGACTCCGGCCCACAGATGTCGATGGTCGGGCAGGATCATCACCGACCCGGCCATCGCGGCATCGACATGCACCCACAACCCGTCTTCGGCGGCCACGGCAACGATCTCGGCCAAGGGGTCGACGGCGGTGGTTCCGGTGGTGCCGATCGTGGCGACGACGGCCGCCGGGCGTCGACCGTCCGCAGCGTCCGCCTCGATGGCCGCTCGGAGATCGGCGACGTCCATCGAGAAGTCGCGCCGGTCGTGGGCCACGATCCGTACGTTGTCGCTCCCGTAGCCGGCCAGCAGAGCGGCCTTGCGAACCGAGGAATGGGAGTGGTCGGTGCAGTAGACGACGGGAGCCTCGTCGAGTCCGGCCAGTCCTCGATCCGCATAGCTGTTCCCCGACGCCCGCTCCCGGGCCAGGATGAGCGCCACCAGGCACGACGTCGACGCCGTGTCGTGGATCGTGCTCGACCAGCGATCCGACAGCCCGACCAGTTTGCGCAGCCAGTCGGTGACCACCTCCTCCACCTCGGTCAGCGCCGGGCCGCTCTCCCAGGAGATGCCGAGGGATCCCAGGCCCGAGGACGCGATGTCGCCAAGCACGGAGGCCAGACCGGCGTTCGACGGAAACCAGCCGTAGTGCATCGGATGTTGGACCATGGTCGACCCCGGAACCACGACCGAATCCATGAACGCCAGCAGTGGCTCGACGTCGACCGACGGCTCGCCGGGTTCGGAGGCCATGGCCGCCTTCACCTGTCCCGGGTCGATCGACGGTCGTACCGGACGTTGTTCCATACTGAGCCGGTAGTCGGCAATCCAGTCGATCAACCGGTGGCCCGCAGTCCGGAACTCCTCTGGCGTCATACGCGACAATCTACCGCTGCCGGCGATCACCACCGGCGGCACGGCAGGAAGGTCGGCCCCCGGGTTGCTATTTCCGACCGTTCCCGGGCAGGGTTGGC
This sequence comes from Acidimicrobiia bacterium, assembly GCA_029863385.1. Lineage (GTDB taxonomy): Bacteria > Actinomycetota > Acidimicrobiia > Acidimicrobiales > SZUA-35 > JAHELU01. Next base: position 1,804 of record JAOTVU010000222.1, on the reverse strand, counting down.
CCTATGACGAACATCGGTGTTGTGGAACGGGTCGGCGTTGTCGGGGCCGGCCTGATGGGCTCGGGTATCGCGGAGGTTTCCGCCCGAGCCGGGCTCGACGTCGTGGTCGCCGAGGCCACGGTTGAGGCGGCGGAAAGCGGCCACAACCGGATCAAGAAGTCGCTTGATCGAGCCAGTTCGAGCGGCAAGATCAATCAGTTGCAAGCCGACGAGGCGCTCGACCGCATCACGGTCACCAGCGATCTCGCCGAACTGCACGACCGGGACATCGTGATCGAGGCCATCATCGAGGACGAGAAGGCCAAGGTCGACCTGTTCCGTCAGCTCGACGGCATCGTCACCAACCGCTCGGCGGTGCTGGCGTCCAACACCTCGTCGATTCCCATCATGAAGCTGGCGATGGCCACGACCCGGCCGGAGGCTGTTGTCGGTGTCCATTTCTTCAACCCGGTCCCCGTGCTGCAGCTCGTCGAACTCGTGATCTCACTACACACGTCGGCGGAGACGGAGAAGGTGGCGGAATCCTTCGCCTCCGATCAGCTCGGCAAGCGGGTGATCCGCTCGAAGGACCGGGCCGGCTTCGTCGTCAACGCTCTGTTGATCCCCTACATCCTGTCGGCCATCCGGATGTTCGAATCGGGATTCGCCTCGAAGGAGGACATCGACGAGGGCATGGTGACGGGCTGCGCCCACCCCATGGGGCCGCTGGCGCTGGCCGATCTGATCGGCCTCGACACCACCATGGCGGTCGCCGAGTCGCTGTACGAGGAGTTCAAGGAGCCGCTGTACGCTCCCCCGCCGCTGCTGGCCCGAATGGTGGAAGCAGGGCTGCTCGGACGCAAGGCGGGGCGGGGCTTCTACGACTACATCCACTGACCGCCGAGCCGGCTCGGGCTCGTCTCAGGGTGCCGTCGACTCGTTGAGGAAGGTCTTGCGTGTCGGGCGGTCATACGGCGAACGGAGCGGGAAGCGTTTGACCAGGTCTGCGGCCTGACGAACCCATTCATCGCGTTCGATCCGTCCGGGGAAGGCGTCGATGGCCGCGGTCACCTTGTCCACATCGGCCTTGCCGAGGGCGGCCAGCTGCTCCCAGGTCTGGATGCCCAAGCTCTGGAGCGTCTTCTCCATCACCGGACCGATCCCGTTGATGACCTTCAGGTCATCGGTATGGGCCGCTCCGGGAGCGCCCAACTTCGTCGTCACCTTCTGCCACGACGGCTTCTTCGCCTTCTTCTCCCTGTTCGCCGAATCCTTTCTCGCCGGCTCGGCGTTGGCCGGCTTGGAATCCCCCGGAACGTGACCGGCGTCGAGCAGAGCCTGAGCACCACCCATCCAGTCATCACGTTCGATGCGCCCCGGGAAGGCATCGATGGCGGCCGTCACCTTCTCGATGTCGTCCGGTGTGAAGGCCGCGACCTGCTCCCAGGTCTGAATACCGAAGCTCTGGAGGGTTCTCTCCATGACGGGGCCGATCCCGCGGATTTGTTTCAGGTCGTCGACGTGATCGGCGCCCGGCGTACCCAACTTCGTCGTTCCTTCGTGCCACGACGGCTTGCCGCTCGGCTTCTCGGCCGTTTGGGTCTTCGCCTTCTCGGACGTCCCGGCCGCCGGGGCGGGCGCGCTTGCCGCTGCCTCGTCGGCCCGACTCAGTCGCCCTCGCAGCTCTGCGATGGTTGCGTCACGCTCGGGTACCAGCGCCGCTTTCGCTTCGGCGGCTTCGAGCCGGACTCGCAGGTCGGCGATCGTGGCCTCCACCTGTCGGGTATCGACGTCCTCTCTTGTCGCAGTCAGCTCCGCCTCCAGT
>JAOTVU010000221.1 GCA_029863385.1 Acidimicrobiia bacterium | reverse complement strand
GAGGTGGACGTCGAGGCATTGCTCTCCCTGGTCGATCCGGCGACCGACACCGCCCGGATCGATGTGCGGGAATGGGCACCGGGTTCAACGGTGTTCGAGCCGATGATCGGGCTGGAAGACCTGATGCCGGGCTACGAAAACTACCTGATCAAGACGATGGTCATGGCCGGTCGGTTCGCCGCCGGTCGTTCGCCGATCGCCATCTGAGCCCGCCGACCCGAACCCGGACGGCCCGACCCAACGGACCCGATCAGCCCCGGATGAGTCCCAGGGCCTCGGCCCGCGACGCGGCGTTGGTCTTGAGTAGGCCGCGCACGGCCGAGGTGGTGGTCATCGCCCCCGGCTTCTGGACCCCCCGCATCGTCATGCACAGGTGTTCGGCCTCTATGGTGACGAGTACGCCCCGGGCCTCGAGCCGTTGCATCATGGCCTCGGCCACCTCGACGGTGAGACGCTCCTGGACCTGGAGCCGCTTGGCGTAACCGTCGACCACTCGGGCCAGCTTCGACAAGCCACAGACCTTACCGTCGGCTCCAGGAAGGTAGGCCACGTGGGCTCGGCCGATGAACGGCAACATGTGATGCTCGCAGAGGGAACTGAAGGGGATGTCCCGCACGATGACCATTTCGTCGTGATCGACCTCGAACTGCCGATCGAGGTGATCAGCCGGATCCGTCTGGTAGCCGTTCAACAGTTCACCGAAGGATCGGGCCACCCGGGCCGGGGTGTCGAGCAGGCCGTCACGGTTGGGGTCCTCCCCCACCGCCACCAGGATCTCGCGTACCGCCGCTTCGATTCGTGCTTGGTCCATCCTCCGCAGAGTATCGGTCGACTGAGCCGGTCCCGCAGGTGCGCTCACTTCAGGCCAATTCGGGCCGACCGGCGAACTGGGTCAGCGCATCGGGATTGGCCAGCGCCTCCAGATTCCTGACCGGCCGCCCATGCACGGTTTCGGTGACGGCCAGTTCCACGATCTTGCCCGACCGGGTTCGGGGAATGTCGTCGACGGCGGCGATCACCGAGGGGACATGGCGGGGCGACCCCTTGGTGCGCAGATCGGCCTTGATGGCGGTGACGAGCTCGTCGTTCAGCTCGGAACCGTCGGCGAGGCGGACGAACAGGACGATGCGGGTGTCGTTGTCGTACTCCTGGGCCACGGCGATCGCCTCCGCCACCTCGTCGCGCTGCTCGACGATCCGGTAGATCTCGGCGGTTCCGATCCGCACCCCCGACGCGTTGAGCGTGGCGTCGGAACGGCCGAAGATGATCATGCCTCCCTGCTCGGTCCAGGCCGCGAAGTCACCGTGCGCCCAAATGCCCTCGAACTTGTCGAAATAGGCAGCGTGGTAGCGTTCACCGCCCGGATCATGCCAGAACTCGAGCGGCATCGAGGGAAAAGGCGCGGCACACACCAGCTCACCTTTGACGCCGGCCGGGGCCGGCCGCCCGTCGTCGTCGTAGACGTCGGCGGCGACGCCGAGGGCCCGACCCTGGATCTGCCCGGCGTACACCGGCTTGGTCGGGTCGCCGATGACGAGGCACCCGCACAGGTCGGTGCCGCCGGAGATCGAGGCCAGGTGCAGATCCGAGCCGATGGCGTCGTAGATCCAGGCGAATCCCTCGTGGCTGAGCGGCGAGCCGGTCGAACAGATCGTGCGGATGGAACTCAGGTCGTGGTGATCGGCGGGGCGATACCCGGACTTCATCACGCTGTCGATGAACTTGGCCGAGATACCGAACAGCGTGAGGCCGTGCCGCTCGGTCATCTCGAAGAGCGTGCCGATCGACGGATGGGCGGGATTACCGTCGTAGAGCACGATCGTGGCCCCGGTGCCCAGGCACGAGACCAGCCAGTTCCACATCATCCAACCGCACGTGGTGAAGTAGAACACCACGTCACCGGGGCCGATATCGGAGTGGAGCTGCTGCTCACTCGCATGTTTCAGGAGCACCCCACCACTGCGGTGGACGATGCACTTCGGCCTGCCGGTCGTCCCCGACGAGTACAGGATGTAGAGCGGGTGGTTGGCCGGCAGCCGCGTGAACGACGGTTCGGCGCCCCCGTGTTCGGCCGACAGGTCGGACCAGAGATGGTGGTTCTCGGCGATCGCCGGTCGGTCATCGAGGTTGCCGACGACAACGACATGTTCGAGCGACTCGAGGCGCCCGGCGATCTCGTCGAGGCGGTCCAGAAGCCGAAACTCCCGGCCGCCGTAGCGATAACCATCAGCTGCGAGCAACACCTTCGGTGCGGTTTGACCGAACCGATCGAGCACGCCCTCGACACCGAAATCGCACGACGTCGACGTGAAGACGGCGCCGATCGACGACGCGGCCAGGAACATCACGATCGTTTCCGGGCGGTGCGGCATCCACGCCGCCACCCGGTCCCCGGCTTCGACACCCATTGCCACGAGGGCGGCCGTCATCGCGCCCACCTGGGATCGCAGATCGTCCCAGGTCAGGTTGATCTCGCGGCCGTCCTCATCGACCGAGATGATGGCCAAGCGACCCGCTCCCTCCCGCTCGGCCAGGAGGTTCTCGGCGAAGTTCAGACGACTGTCGGGCAGGAAGGTGGTGTCGCGGAACCGCTCGCCGCGCTCCACGGTCCGGTCGCCGGGGTCGCCGACGAGACCGCACCAGTCCCAGACCGACCGCCAGAACGCTCCCGGATCGGCGAGGGAGGCGGCGACGAGCGCGTCGGTGTCGGCTGCGTCGGGGTAGACCTCCCGCCGGAACCGGTCGATTCTCGTCCCGTTCACGAAGTCAGGACTCGGAGTCCAGAGGGGCGTCGGCTTGGTGTCGCTCACGTCGCTGTTGATCCCTTCGTAAAGGTTTCCACCGTCCGGCTCGGGTGGTAGGAAGGATCGTGTCACCGTACCGTCCCGTGATCTTGCCTCGCCACACCATCGCTCGCCCCATCGTCGCTCATCGCTCATCCCTCGTCGCCCCATGACTCGTTCATCGTGAAAGCAAACCTCCTCGAACTCAAGCGCCGAATCGGCGCCCACAACGTCGTGGTCATCGCCGCCGGGATCGCCTTCTACGGTTTGCTGACGCTGATCCCTGTGTTGACCGCACTGGTCGCCACCTACGCCCTGTTCAGCGACGCCTCCGAAATCGAATCCCAGGTGACCGACGCCGCGTCCGCGCTGGACAGCGAGACCCAGGAACTCATCACCGAGCAGATGACCAGCATCGTCGAGAGCATGCAGGGTTCGGCCACCGTGGTGATCATCGGCTCGATCCTGCTTGCTCTGTTCTCAGCGTCCGGAACCGTGCAGAAACTTCTGGCCGCGGTCGGGACGGCCTATGAGCACGCCGACTCCCGGCCGGGCTGGCAGGTCCGACTGTTGAGCTTCGGGTTCACCGCCGCGGCAACCGTCATGGTGGTGGTTCTCCTGTCGTTGATCAGCGCCGCCCCGCTGATCCTCGACCGCGTCGATCTCGGCTCCGGTGCAGAGCTGGCCATCGGTCTGGCCCGCCTCCCCGTTGCCCTGATCCTGTTCGTCATCGGGCTCACCGTGCTCTACCGCTACGGCCCGGATCGGCGACCGCGCACACCGTGGCGCAATCCGGGAGCGTTGGTCGGCGGCGGCCTCTTCGTCGTCTTTGCGCTGGCCCTCAGCATTTACACCAACAGCGTCGGCGGCCTCCCGCCGTCCTATGGTCTGCTGGGCAGCGTGGCGGTCATGATGATCTTCCTGCAGCTCACCGCCATCTCGGTCATCATCGGAGCCGAGGTCAACGCCGCGGTCGAGAAAACCCGGGGCGCGGCGTCCGACTCCCGCATCGACGGCGACCGGCGACCGGTCAACGAGGTCGTCGCCAACGCCGAGCCGCTCTCGTTCGGCAAGGCCGTCGGCGGGCTCATCGCGTTGTTCGTCCTCGGCCGTCGCTGACGCAGAGGATCAGACCTCGCCGGCCGCCAACGCCACGGCTCGGTCCTGGGCCTTCTGCAACTCGACCCGCAGCTGTTCGGTGAAGGCCTGCAATTGCTGCCGATCGGGACGTCGCCCTTCGTTCCCCACCAACTCCATCGGCTCGGCCACGACGATGGCGACATCGGACCGATGCACCCGCCTGGCCCCCTGCGGCAGGACCTCCTCGGTTCCGGCCACTCCGATCGGCACGACCCGGGCCCCGGTTCGGCTGGCCAGCCACGCTGCGCCGTCGAAGAGCGGCCCGATCGTGTTCCCGTGCTGGCGGCCACCTTCGGGGAACACGATCATCGACTCACCGTCCGACAGCAGCCTGAGCGCCGCTTTCATGGCGTCCTTGTCGGCCGCTCCCCGCTTCACCGGAATGGCGCCCAGCGCGGCGCAGACGTAGCCGACTCCCGGCGTGGTGAACAGCGACTCCTTGCCAAGCGCCCGTATTCGGCGCGACGTGAGGGTGGCGATCAAGACGCTGTCGAGATTGGAACGATGGACCGGCGCGAGAATGGTCGGACCCGGCAGCTCCAGTACCTCGGCGTTCTCCGAGCGCAGCCTCAGGTAGGGGGCGACGACCCGGCGCAGGAACCCCCGAAACACGCGGTACAGGCCCATCGACGAGCGACGTCTCCCGCGTTTCAGGGCCAGTTCTCGAAGCTCGGAGCTCACCCGGCCAAGTACACCAGATACACCGAAGCCTTGCCACTACACCGACGGAACCCGGTTTGCAGGCGGGCCGCAGCGCTCACGACGTCAGACGACAGGACGGCGGGCAACCCGGAACAGGATGAGGTAGAACAGACCGGCCACGATGGCGACGAGAAAGCGGACGGCGGTGGCGACCATGTTGCCGTCGACCACCGCCATACCGGTCCACACGGCTCCCAGGAGCAGAGCGCCGGCAAGCCCGAAGCCGGAGATCAGCGAACCGGCTGTGGATTGAACCTGTGGGGTTGCCATCGATCGCTCCTCGTCACACACATCGTGACCCAACGGTAGGCACCGGTCAGTTCCGCCGACAGAGCACACCTGTTGAGTGGAGTCGATCGCCGAACCCCCGGCGCCGTGGGCGATCCGGCCCCCGTCCCGGCACGGCGACCAGGACCCACGACCCAGGGGGCTCGCCGTCGTTCCACTACGCTGGACTGGATGGAACAGACGTCACCGCCACCGCCCCAGACCCTGCACTGGTCCGACACCGACCTCGAGGTTCACAAGGTGGTCGTGGGTCCGGTTGACAACAACGTGTTCGTGATCCGGTGCCGTCACACGGGCGATGCGGTCCTCCTCGACGCGGCCAACGAACATGAGATGCTCCTCGACCTGTGCCGCAGCCTTGGTGTCCGCACGGTGCTGGAGAGCCACGGCCACTGGGACCACATCCAGGCCGTGCCGGAGGTGCGAAACGCCGGCTACGAGGTCGGCGTCACGGCGGCCGACGCGGCGATGCTGCCGTCCTATGACTACCTTCTCGAGGACGACACGATCATCGAGGTCGGCCGCTCCAAACTGCACACGATCACGACACCCGGGCACACGCCCGGATCGATCTGTTTCAAGGTCGTCGACAAGCCGTTGCTGTTCAGCGGCGACACGCTGTTTCCCGGCGGGCCTGGGGCCACCGGCTACGAGGGGGGCGACTTCCCGACCATCATCGAGTCGATCGACACCCGCCTGTTCACGCTGCCGGCGGACACGCTCGTGTTGCCCGGACACGGTGATGACACGACGATCGGCAGCGAACGCCCTCATCTCCAGGAGTGGGTCGACCGCGGCTGGTAGCTCCGATCGCCGTGATCGCTCCGTACCGGCGCCAGTTCGGGAACCGGGTCGCCGACGGGCAGCCGACGCCGGATCGTGGATCCCAGGGCCAGCTTCGGGGTGATGCGATACGACACGGCCAGGCCGGTCAGGGCAATGACGGCCCCGAGCAACGCGTCGACCACGTAGTGGTTGCCGGTCATGACGACGGCCGCCGCCATGAGCAGCGGTGAGAGCAGCCCGACGATGGTCACGAAACGGTTGGCCCTCGTACGAACCAGCGCCACGCCGATGAGCAGATTCCAACCGACGTGGAGACTGGGCAGCGCTGCGTACTTGTTGACCAGCGATGGCGGCTGGAGAACCCGGTACGACGAAGAAAGCTCCATGACGGTGTCGGTGAAGCCGCTGGGCAGGAGACGGGGTGGCGCCACCGGATGCGTCACGAAGATCACCAGGCCGATGGCACCTGACACGAACAGGGCGTTGCGCAGCAGCAGATAGTCGAGACGGCGGGTGCGATGCAACCAGATCAAGGT
>JAOTVU010000220.1 GCA_029863385.1 Acidimicrobiia bacterium | reverse complement strand
GGAGGCCGGTGTAGATCACATCGGCCCCGGCGTCACGAAGCGCCAGGGCGATCACCTTGGCCCCGACGTCATGGCCATCCAGCCCCGGCTTGGCGATCAGGATGCGCTTGCGGCGCAGGTCCACACGGGCGGTGGCGGGCGGGCGGGGCTCAGAACCGGATGGGCTCATCGAACTCTCCCCACTCGTGCTTGAGCACCGCCACCATCTCCCCCACCGTGGCTTCGGCGTGGCAGCACTCGACGAGATGAGGCATGAGGTTGGCGTCGGCGGCGGCGGCCGCCCCGGCCAGACCGGCCAGCGTCTCGTCGACACTCGGCTGGTCGCGCTCGGCTCGTAGCCGCTCCAGCTTCTCGATCGTGCGGCGACTCGACTCGGGGTCGACGCTGAACGTCTCGCCTGGTTTGATGTGGCCGCCGGGGCGGCGGTCGTCGGCGTAGACGTTGACCCCGACGACCGGCCGCTCCCCCGAGTCGATCTGCTCCTTGCGCTCCCGGGCCCGACGGGCGATCCTGGCCTGCAGGTAGCCGTCCTCGATGGCGGCGATGACGCCGCCGTAGTCGTCGAGTTCCGTGATCACCGCCATGATCTCCGACTCCATGGCGTCGGTGAGTTGTTCGACGAGATAGCTGCCGCCCAGCGGGTCGACCGAGGCGGCCACACCGGACTCCTCGGCGATGATCTGCTGGGTCCGCAGCGCCAGCTCGGCCGACTCGGCGGTGGGGATCTGGAACGCCTCGTCATACGCGCAGGTGAAGATCGACTGGGCCCCGCCCAGCACGGCGGCCAGGTTCTCGACCGTGACCCGGACCACGTTGTTGAGCGGCTGGGACGCCGTGAGCGACGAGCCGCCGCAGACCACCCCGAACCGGAACTGCTGGGCTTTCGGGTCGGTGACACCGCAGCGCTCGGCCATGAGCTTGGCCCACAGCCGGCGTCCGGCCCGGAACTTGGCCACCTCCTCGAAGAGATCCATGTGCACGTAGAAGAAGAAGCTGAGCCGGCGGCCGAAGTGGTTCGGGTCGCCGCCCCGGCGCTGCAGTTCGTCGACATAGGCCAGTCCGTTGGCCAGGGTGTAGCCCATCTCCTCGACGGCGGTGGCCCCGGCGTCACGCACGTGGGCCCCGGCGATCGAGATGGCGTTGAACCGGGGGGTCTCGGTGTTGGCGAACAGGACGGTGTCGGCCACCAACCGCATCGACGGCTTGACCGGGAAGATCCAGGTGCCCCGGGCCACGTACTCCTTCAGGATGTCGTTCTGGATGGTGCCGGTCAGTGCAGCGCGGGGGACGCCCATCCGGTCGGCGGCGGCCACGTACATGGCGTAGATGATGGCGGCGGTGCCGTTGATCGTGAACGATGTGGAGATGCCGGAGAGGTCGATGCCCCGGAACAACGCCTCCATCTCCCGGATCGAGAACAGCGAAACACCGACCTTGCCGACCTCGGGCCGGGCCATCGGATCGTCGGGGTCGAGGCCGCACTGGGTTGGCAGGTCGAGAGCCACCGACAGGCCGGTCTGGCCCTGGTCGAGCAGGAACCGGTAGCGCTCGTTGGTCTCCTCGGCGGTACCGAAGCCCGAGTACTGGCGCATCGTCCAGCGCCGACCGCGGTAGCCGGTCGGAAAGATGCCGCGGGTGTAGGGGTACTCCCCCGGCGGGGGCGGAGCGCCGCCATCTCGGGGCCCGGCCACGACCGGCACCGGAACACCCGACGGCAGCGTCAACTCATCCACGACCGGGGGCTCCGTCGCCGAACATCTCGTCCAGGGCCCGCCAGTGATCGTCGTGCACCCAGCCGGCCACGAAGTTCTCGAGCTCGGCCGCCTCGACGGGCGGGCGCTGAGCGTGCATTCTCGCCGCCACCGCCATGGCCTTGTAGGTGCGCAACACCCGGGGAGTCTGCTCCAGCATCGGTTCGGCGAAGTCGTCGACAACGTCGGCCAGCGATTCACCGTTCGTCGCACAGCGATCATAGAGGCCCATGGCCAGGCCGTCGGCGTGCTCGATGTACTGGCAGGTCGTCAGCAACCGCAATGCCCGCTGCGTTCCGACCAGGTGCATGAGGTCGACACCGCCTCCCCACGCCGTGGAGATGGCATGGCGACCCTGCACGAACGCCATACGGGCGTGAGCGGCAAGGATCCGGAAGTCGCAGGCGGCGGCCAGCTCCGCCCCACCGCCGAGGGCATCACCGTTGAGGGCGGCGATCACGGGAGCGGGGAATCGACGAATCCGGTCGAGCACCGAGCGGGCGTGCAGCGCCATCTCGATGGCGGCCATGTTGGTTCGGACCTCGGCGAGCTTCGTCAGGTCACCACCCGACACGAAGCTGCGATCACCGGCACCGGTGAGCACCACGAGCCCGATCGTGATGTCGTCGGCGAGGTGCTCGAAGGTCGCCGCCAGCTCGTCCTGAAGGTGACGGGACAGGGCGTTCCGTTTGGTTTCGCGATCGACGATCACCGTGACCAGCGCCCCCCTGCGCTCGGTACGAATCCGGCCCTCACCTGCATCGTCCATCGTTGGCAGTGTCGCATCCGCCGGTGGGCGACACAAGTCTCTTCCAGCCAGCTCAACCACGGTCACGCTCACCTTCCATCGTTTCGACATCAGTCGACCTGATGCTCTACCCTTGTCGCACGCATTGGCGGCCGGGCGACCGTCGTGGGGCAGACCATGGAGGAACGTTCCATGAAGCGGCTTGCGCTCGCCCTGTCCCTGTTGTTGTTCACCGTGATCGTGGCGCCGACGGCGTCGTCGGCCGCTCAACCACCCTGGTTCGTTGAGGAGGACTCGCTGCCCTTCTTCCCGCTCGGCGGGTATGAGGACGCCGAGCAGATGTGGGGTGTGCACAACGACGCCGGCTACCGCATCGAGGTTCCGGCCAACTGGAATGGCGACCTCATCATGTGGACCCATGGCTACCGGGGTGAGGACCCGGAGCTCCTCTTCAATCCGTCGGAGTTCAACCCCGGGTTCCGGGCCTGGATGCTGGGGGAGGGCTACGCCTGGGCGGCTTCCACCTACTCGAAGAACAGCTACAACGTCTCCCAGGGCGTGAAGGACACGCACGCGCTCACCCAGTTCTTCAACGGCAAGGTCGGCCAAGCCGATGACGTCTACATCGCCGGGTACTCGATGGGCGGCCACATCGCCGCCGTGCTGGCCGAGAACTACGGCAACACCTACTCGGGTGCGATGCCGCTGTGCGGTGTCGTCGGCGACTACGAGCTGTTCGACTACTTCCTCGACGTGAACGCCGCCGCCCAACATCTGGCACTGGGGACCTCGCAGATCCCGGCCGACGCCGACTTCTTCACCGACGAGTTCCCGCAGATCCGGGCCAATCTCGGACTGCCGTTCGCAACCACCCCGGCCGGACAGCAATTCAAGCAGCTCGTCGAGTTGCGGTCCGGCGGCGACCGTCCGGAGTTCGACGCGGCGTTCGTGTTCTGGAACTCGGTGAACGGCATCTTCTCCGGTGAGGAGGGGGCTTTCCTCTTCGATCTCGGCGCCGGTGACGGCGTCGTCCCGGCAACCGGCGGCAAATGGTCGGTGGTCGACAACACCGACGCCGTCTACCAGGTCGACCTCGATCCCGCCATCAGCGACTTCGAAGCCCAGCTGAACGCCGACATCGCCCGGGTCGCGGCGGACCCGCAGGCCCGAACCGAGCACGGCCTGAGGAATCCGCCGCCGGTGACCGGCGACCTCAGAATGCCGGTGCTGACCATGCACAACCTCGGCGACCTGTTCGTGCCGTGGCACAACGAGATCGCCTACGCCAACGACGTCGCCGCCCACGGCAAGAGCGACATGCTGGTCCAGCGGGCCATCCGTGGCGTGCTGCACTGCGACTTCACCGACGCCGAACTGATCGAGGGTATGTCCGACCTGATCGACTGGGCTCAGACCGGTGTTCGCCCCGATGGAGACATGGTGCTCGATCCGGCCGTGGTCGCCGACCCGAACTACGGATGCAACTACACACGAGGCGGCCACCCCTTCGGCACCCCCTGCCCGTAGGAGATGCGCCGGTAGGCGTACCGACCACGGGACACGGCGGATTCGGTTCGATGCCGTTCCGCGCCCGGTCTGCGTCTCGGGCGACACCTGACCTGTTGGTGTCAGTTGGCGGCGTGGCGGATTATTGGTGAGAATGGACCAACGAGACGCCACAACGGCGTCTTCGTCGAACCCAGGAGATACTCGACATGCGTATGCGCTTCGGGAGCTTCATCGCCCCCTTTCATCCCCCGGACCACAACCCCACACTGTCGCTGGAGTGGGACCTCGAACTCATCGAGCACATGGACCGACTGGGATTCGACGAAGCGTGGATCGGCGAGCATCATTCGGCCGGGAGTGAGATCATCGCCTCGCCGGAGATCTTCATCGCCGCTGCCGCCGCCCGTACCAACCACATCAAACTCGGCACCGGTGTGGTTTCACTGCCCTATCACAACCCGCTGTGGGTCGCCGAGCGAATGGTGTTGCTCGATCATTTGACGAGGGGTCGGGTCATGTTCGGTGTCGGTCCCGGTGCGCTGCCGACCGATGCCGCGATGCTCGGACTCGAACCCCAGCAGATGCGTCCGCTGCTCGACGAGTACATGGACATCGTCATGCAGCTGCTCACGACGGACAAGCCGGTGAACTACCAGAGCGAGCGACTGACGTTGGAAGAGGCCCGGCTGCACCTGCGCCCCTACAGCGATCCGCTGTTCGACGTGGCGGTCGCCGCCGTCGCTTCCCCGTCTGGAGCCAGATTGGCCGGAAAGCACGGCGCCGGTGTTCTGTCGCTCGGCGCCACGGTGGCCATCGGCATGGATGTCCTCGCCCATCATTGGACCATTCAAGAAGAGGTGGCGTCGACCTACGGGAACGTTGCCGACCGCGAGAAGTGGCGGCTGGTCGGGCTGATGCATCTCGCCGAGACCGACGAAGAGGCTCGCCGCGACGTGGAGTACGGGATCGAGCAGTGGTTCCGGTATTTCCAGAACGTGGCCGCGTTCCCCCAGATGGCGGTCGACGGTGGTGACGTCGACGAGATGGTCGCCTTCGTGAACGGCGGACTCGGGGTGATCGGCACGCCGGACAAAGCGGTCGAACAGATCGAGGAGCTGCTGGAACAGTCCAACGGCGGATTCGGTGCCTACCTGACCCTGGCCCACAACTGGGCGAATCCGCATGCCACGAAGAAGAGCTACGAGCTCTTCGCCCGCCATGTCATGCCCCACTTCCAGGGCCAGGTCGCCTCGACCGTCGGCGCCGCCGAGCGGGCCCGGCAGGCCCGACCGGAATTGGCCGACAAACAGTTGGTTGCAGTCGAGGAGGCAACCCAGCGCTACGAGGCGGCCAAGGGCTCGTAGTCTCGATCCTCCCCCGTTGCCGCCCGGGGCGGGCTCGAACGGTACGATCGACGTCATGGTTGACGAGCGAGCCGGCCACCGCGCCACCACTGACGATCTGATCGACGTTCCCCACCTGGTTTCGGCCTACTACACCAACGCGCCCGACGTCGGCGACGTCGGGCAGCGGGTGGCGTTCGGCACCTCCGGTCACCGGGGTTCGAGTCTCGACAGCTCGTTCAACGAGGCCCACATCGCCGCCATCACCCAGGCCATCTGCGAGTACCGGAAGGGTCAGTCGATCGACGGTCCCCTCTTCCTCGGCCGTGACACCCACGCCCTGTCGGAACCGGCGTGGGCCACCGCCCTCGAGGTCCTCGCCGCCAACGCGGTCGACGTGCTCATCGATCTCGACCGGCGCTACACCCCCACCCCGGCACTGTCCCACGCCATCCTCGGCCACAACCGCACCGCCTGGAGCGGCCGCGGTCAGGGGCAGGCGGACGGGATCGTGGTAACACCCTCGCACAACCCGCCCAAGGACGGCGGCTTCAAATACAACCCGCCGCACGGCGGGCCCGCCGACACCGACATCACGGGGTGGGTCGCCAACCGGGCCAACGAACTGCTGGCCGACGGCAACAGCAGTGTTCGCCGGATACCGCTGAGCAAGGCCCTGGCCGCCGACACCACCGCAACCTATGACTACTGCAACACCTACGTCGACGACCTGCCGAGCGTGCTCGATCTCGACGCCATCCGAGCGTCCGGTGTCCGCATCGGAGCGGATCCGCTGGGTGGCGCCAGTGTCGACTACTGGGCCCGGATCGCCGACCGTCACGACCTCGACCTCACCGTGGTCAACCCCGAGGTCGACCCCACCTGGCGGTTCATGACCCT
>JAOTVU010000219.1 GCA_029863385.1 Acidimicrobiia bacterium | reverse complement strand
CGTACAGCCACTCGGGTCCGACTGTCAGTCGTACAGCCACTCGGGTCCGACTGTCAGTCGTACAGCCACTCGGGTCCGACTGTCAGTCGTACATTGAATCGAGGACGTCGACGTTGCGTTCCTCGACGACCTTTCGCTTCACCTTCATCGAGGGCGTCAACTCGCCGGTTTCCACCGCGAACTCGGCAGGAAGGATCGACACCTTCTTGATGGTCTCGTATGACGCCAGATTCGAGTTGACCTCCTCAACGGCCGCTTCGACCGCGGCGACCATGTCGGGATGGCGGGAGATGGTGGCCAGGTCGTTCTCGACCCCGTGCTCGGTGGCCCAGTGGGCGACGGCATCGGGATCGAGCGTTACCAGCGCCACGCAATACTTGCGGCGATCGCCGTGCACGAGCGCACTCGACACGTACGGCGACGCCGCCTTGATCAGACCCTCGATCTTCGCCGGCGCGACGTACTTGCCGCCCGAGGTCTTGATCAGCTCCTTCTTCCGGCCGGTGATACGGAGGTAGCCGTCGTCGTCGACTTCGCCGAGGTCGCCGGTATAGAGCCATCCGTCCTTCAGTGTGGCGTCGGTTTCCTCGGCAAGCCCGTGGTAGCCGCGCATGATGCCCCGACTCTTGACCAGGATCTCGCCGTCGTCGGCGATCTTGAGTTCGGTGCCCTCGAGGGGCGGACCGACCGTTCCGAACTTGGGGTTGCCCGGCAGGTTGACGAAGGTCGAGGCGGCGGACTCGGTGAGGCCGTACCCTTCGAGGACGGTGAGCCCGGCGGCGTCGAAGAATTCACACAGCTCCTCGGCCAGCGGGGCCGACCCGGAGATGAAGTAGCGGACTCGACCGCCGAAGCGATCGCGCACCTTGGAGAACACGAGCTTGTCGGCCAGGTTGGCTTGCAGCTGCAGCGCCTTCCCCGGCTCCACACCGGCCCGTTTCTTGCGGGATGCTTCGGTGCCGACCTTGACCGCCCAGTCGAAGATCTTCGATTTCGCCCCGCCTTCGGCCCGGACCGTCGACACCGCCACGCTGTGGACCTTCTCGAAGATACGGGGTGCCGCGGCCATGAGGGTCGGGCGGATTTCGGCCAGGTTCTCGACGATCTTGTCGACCCGACCATCGATGGCCGTCTCCACGCCGGCGTCGATCATGAGGATCTCCAGTACCTTGCCCATCGAATGCGACAGCGGGAGCCAGAGGAAATGCACGTCGTCGGGTTCGAGGATGCCGACTCTCGACGACGCCTCCGAAGCGTAGAGCCAGTTGTCGTGCGTCAGCTCGACACCCTTCGGGCGACCGGTGGTTCCCGACGTGTAGATCAGGGTGGCGAGGTCGTCGCGGTCGATCGCGTCGATGACGTCGTCGATGGTGCTGAGGTCGCCTTTCGTGGCGAGGTCCTCGAGTTTGATGACTGCTTCGGCCTGATCCTCGGGCGGGGTGCCTTCGATCAATACGATGTTCCGCAGCCCGGTCAGCTCGTCGGCGACCTCCCGGATCTTGGCCAGCTGATCGACGTCCTCGACGACGATCACGCGGGAGTCCGAGTCGTTGATGATGAAGGCGCACTCCTCGGCCGTGTTCGAGGGGTAGATCGTGGTGGTGGCCCCGCCGGCGGTGAGGATCCCCAGATCGGCGATCACCCAATCGACCCGGGTCGAGCACAACAGGGCCACACGGTCCTGCGGCTGGACGCCGATGCTGCGCAGCCCGGCCGCGAGCCGGCGGGCCTTGTCGCTCAGCTCGCTCCATGTCAGTGTGCCCCAGCCTGTTCCGTCGGGGAAGCGGAACGCCGTCTTATGCGGCGTCTGCTCGGCTCGGAGCCTCAGCAATTCGGGGATCGAGCGGACCTCCCGCTCCTGAAGAATGTGGTTCATACGCTCGTACCTCGCACGACGTTTGTCCGTACACCTGGATAGGTCGACAGGTTTCCAACGCACAACTGTAACGGTTTGACCGGCCGGCCCGGCGAGTCGGCCCCACCCACCACGTCCCACCCGGTGGTTGCGTCGCTGGCAACGCTCAAGCCGCCTGACGTCGGTTCCCGGACACATTTTGGACACGTTTCAGGCGACCTTGGACCTCTTTTGACCGCCATGGGACAATCTGTTCCGAGGAGGAGCCACGATGGGTGAGAGACCACCAGCCGAAACGAGCCGTCTATCTCCGTCAGCCCATTTGTCCTCATTTCGAGCACAGCTACTTGCTGTCGGAACCGACGGGAACAACGACTTCGGCCTGATTCAGCAGCTGTACCGCAAGGAAGCGCTGGTCTATGACCGGGCAATCAACGAGGTTGCCCGCAGAGTCGGGCAGACCAACAGCCAGTTCGGACGGGCGGAGGAAGTCGTCACCAGGTCCCGCGCCGCCCTGGGGTTGACCTTGTATCCGTACGTGGCCGGCTTCTTCAAACGGAACGGCACAAAGGCACAGGAAGACGACGAAAGCACGTTCCGAATCTACGCCCAGGACTGGGGCGATCAAACAGTTGAAAAGCTGTGCGGCGGTCATCGCCGCGTTGACGATCGGTGACTATCACCGGTTCCTCGCTTCCGAGCTCCTCACCGACATGGAAGCGGCCAAGCTGAAGGAAGTGCAGGATCAGATCGATCAGTTCGAACAGCGGCCCGAGGCCCAGCGACTGGTCGAGAAACCCCGTCGCCAATACGAGGAGATCCTGCTGGTCATCGAATCGAGGATGTCCGTCGATCCGGTGACCGCCCGCTGCCTCAGCTACTTGATGAATTGCACTTCGGAGGGATTTCTGACCGATGCGGCGACCGCCGCTCTGATCATGCGGGGCAACGACTCCGCCGGATCGCGGGCGGTGCGCAATCCGCTGCAGGTGCTGGATGTCACGGATGTGGCGTCCATCTTCGACCAATCCCCCCGAAAGATAACGAGCATGGTTTCCAAGATTCGTCGGGCTGCCCTCGAGCATTCCGAGATCGGTTACTTCGCCGACCCGTGTGACGCCGCAATGATGTGGATTCGAGTCTTGCCGTCCGACGGTCTTGTTCGACGATGAGCTGGGAGGCGCATCATCATGAGCAGTGAGACGTGCAACGACGACGGCCAGTCGCTCAGGTACGGACTGTCCCCCGAGGACATCGACGCGCTCGAACAGGAGCGGCGCGACCTCGTGGAGTGGCTCGTTCGCACCCCGGACGGCCGGTCGATTATCAAGAGAGTCGTGTCCCGATATCGATGGACTCGGTCGGGTCCTCACCGAGGAGATCGCCGATCTCGGTCACGTGGCTCGAGGTGACGACGTGCTGCGCGCCCGAGCGGCCTCGGTCCTGTTGAACGAGATCGTGCAGAGTGCCTACAAGGAGGCGACCAACGATCTGTACTCCCACGGGTCGCTGTACCTCTGGGCCCAGGACGCCCATCTGTGGTTCGACCGCAAGATCCGTGCCCGCACGTCGGGAACCGACTCCCGGCGGCGCCGCAACATCGCCGAGCGGTGGGGCTGGTACGGCAACGCCCTGACGTTCATGGCCGCCCTGGTCCTCGCGTCGTCGGGATCGTTCGGGGTGGCGGCACTGCTGATCCTGGCCCGGATCATCATCACGGCGGTCATCTGGTCGATGGCCTCGTTTCCCGCCGACGACTCACCCGACAAACCGGTGCTCGACAGTGATCCCCGCATCTGCGTGTTGGGTCACGGGGGCGATCTGTTTTTGTTCGCCTCCTTCGGATACGCACTCGTCCTGGACGATCATCCTGTCGCAGGGTTCCTCGTCGTTCTCGCCGGCTGGATCATGATCCTCGGCACGATCTTTCGAATCGGGGCCAGCGCATCGTCCGGTTACCGCGTGCCCCGGCTGCACCTCGAACGGATGGTTCGAGGTTTCTCCACCTGCGCCGCCATCGCCCTCGCCGCCGTTCCGTCGATCACCTGGTGGTGGCCCGCCGTCGTCATGATCAGCCTTCCAACGTTCTTCGCCTGGATCGAAGGCCGGGAGGCGTGGAAGGCGATGAAGCTGAAGGTGGCGGCCTCGTTCGACCCGACCGTCCCGTCGGTCGAGGTGCTCCCGATGGAGACCGGGGCCGAAGCGCAGGGCGTCATCTGATCCTCTGGACCGCACGTCCGCGGGTAGCCGCACGTCCGCCACCATCCACAATCGCCCGTGCGAGTGACATCCAAGCAACATTCCGGCGACATCCTGGATCGGATTCGCCGATCACTGAAGGATGAACGTTCGAGCTTTCGGACTCTTTCCCTGCACCATACGGGTAGCCTTTCCGTGAACCATTTACGGTAAGTCCGCAATTGGCGAGACTGCCCACATGAGCCCAATGCGACTTGTGTGGTGGCGGTACATGATGGACCTCCGGCCCGTCGTCCGCTACATTGCCGAACAATCGCGGCCGCTGCAAAGGCAGGCGGTGCGAGCCCGGGTCGTCGCCCATCTTCTGGTCGGCAACCCGCATCAGATGATCATTGCCTTTTACGGTCTCGCCATGTGGGACGTCTACGACTCGTTTCCCGCCGGCTTGGTGGCCTGGGTCTCGATGGTGGTCGCGGTCGAGATGGTGCTGCAGTTCGTGCGAATGCGAGGCACCAGCCCAACGCTGCTGTTGCTGGTCGGATGGCGGGAGGCGTGGCGGGTTCGCCGTCGCTGGCCCAGCGACTGGGCGGTCGTGGCGGCCAAGACGATGAACGTCCAGGCCGAAGTCGGTACGAGCGAGGAACCGAAGGCACCTCCGTTCCGCCCGGTCTGCGACCACCCGAAGATGTCGTGGATCCCGCATATCGAATGGCCGGTGATCACCTGGTGGGTCGGTCCGCCGCCGGGACGCTCCTTCCAGGCGCTCGAGGCGACCACGTCGATCCTCGCCGCCAACATCTCGCATTGCCAGCAGGTCCGGGTCGAGTTCGCCCGAGCGTCCGACTCCTACGGCCGGCTGATCATGGTCTTCGACGAGATCGACCTCCGGCCCGACTGGCTGCCTCCGATCGGCGGTGACCCCCGCCCCGACGCCGACATCGGTGGTCCCGATACCGGCGGTCCTTGGGGTGGGCCCGACTCCGAGCCGACCCCGGCACCGCCGCCGCTGCGACTGGTTCCCGAGGGAGCCGTTCCGACGGTGTCCTCGCCGGTGTCCTCGCCGGCCGATCGACCTGAGCCCGTTGACCCCGACCCTGTCCATCAGCCGAACCGGACGACCCGAGCCGCCGCCCCCAAACGATGCACCGCGAGGAGGAGCATGTCATGAGCCCAGCACCCGAACCCATCCGACCAGCTCACCGTCCTTCACCCGTCGCCGCATCCGGGCGTCGCGCGGATGTGATCGAGATCGGCTCTCGGTTCACGTCCCGACAGCCGACCACGAGCGGCCACGACGCCGATGCCTGGGAGGAGACGGTCGTCCTCGGGCGAGCCGTCCCGTACGCCGGCAACGGTGCGACGACGGGGGCGACGCCTCGTGCGATCGATCGAACGACGGCGACCCCGGTGACGACCGAAAGCCCCGTCGTGGACGACGGTGGCCTGCACCGACTTCTCGTGGACCGGAGGGAGCAGCACCACCCGGCGCCACTCCCGCCGCGGTTCCAGCACGTTGGCCGGATGCTGTCGTCGGTCGTGATCGTCGCCGGTGGCGTCCTCGCCGTCCGGCTGGCCGGCACCGTCGGTGACGTACCCGTGGTGGCCCGGGTTGCGCTGCTCGCCACGGTGCTCTGCGGTGCTTTGCTGGTGGCGGCCCAGCTCACCGAGGAGGTCCGGCGGGCCCGGAACCGGGGCAGGAGTCCCGCCACGGCGCCGACCGGGCACATCCGGTAGCGACCGTGGCTACTCGACGACCGGGTCGGCGAAGCTCGGCGGTCGTTTCTCGAAAAAGGCCATGACCTGCTCGACCTGGTTGGGTGACCCGATCAGCTGGGCGATCTCGGCCCGCTCGCGGGCGAAGCCGTCGGCCACCGACACCTTGGATGCCTCGTTGAACAATCGTTTGGCGGCTCGGATGGCGTGAGGCGACTTGGCTGCGATGTCGGCGGCCATCTCCAGGGCGGTGGTTCGCGGGTCGTCGCTCAGCTTGGTGGCGAGGCCGAGCCGGTGGGCCTCGGTGCCGGAGATCATCCGCCCGGTGAACGTCAGCTCCTTGGCCACGTCGACGCCGACCAGGTTGACGAGAGCCTGCGTGCCGGTCATGTCCGGGATGAGACCCCAGCGGATCTCCAGTATCGACATCGTGGCGTCGGGGGCGACGATGCGGATATCGGCCCCCAGCGCCAGCTGGATACCGCCG
>JAOTVU010000070.1 GCA_029863385.1 Acidimicrobiia bacterium | reverse complement strand
ACGAAGTGGTTGACCGCACCCAGTGAGGCCGCAATGGCGACAAGGCTGAGTTTGGCCATGACCAGTCGACCCCACTCCGTCGTCCACAGTTGTGAAATCGAGTCGAGGTGGGTGTAGGTGAGGATCAGACCGGCCAGTGCAACGCCAACGAGAGAGAGGGAGGCCAGCACGGAGTAGCGGACGGCGACGTCGACGGCCTCGACTCGGCGCTGCACGGCAATCCGGCGACGCAGAAGGAGGAACAGCACGATGACGCCGCCGACCCAGACCGATCCGGCCAACACATGGGTCAAGGTCACCGCCGCCGACAGCAACAGGTCCGGACCGCCCATCGTGTGACCGTCCACCAAGGCCGCGGCGAGGAGCGCCACGATTCCCATCACCGCGCCGTAACTGACCGACGTCGGTCGCCAGCGAAACAGCAGGGGCGTGAGTGAGGCACCGACTTCGGCGCCGTTCTCGAGCGGCGGATGATTCGTGACCGCCGACGACGGCGGACCAGCGGCCAGGACACCGACCCGGGTCATGTCGGCGCGGATCACGTCGCTTCGCCGAGAGCCGATCTGCTCCCGATGGAAATGACTTCCCGTCGACACCCCGAATGCGCCGATCAGGTGGAGGGCCACGGCTCCACCAAAGCGGGACGACAGCGCCTCGGTCCATTCGACCGGAGACAGGATCGAAGCCCAACCACCGCCCCGCACCACGACCTGGGCGACCGATTCGGCGATAACTCCGGCCACGATCACCAGCGCGGCTCTACGGGCGATTGCCATCACGAGGCGACCTTCGCCGACGGTGCCGCACAGCACCCTGATCAGGAACACGAGCGCACCGATCGCCACGAGCGACCCGGCCATGGTTGCAAGCCGACCGACAATGCCGAGGGCCCGCATTCCGGCGGATCCGTTCAGCTCGGCGTCGGGGACGCCCGGGATCGGGTCGGCGACCACCGGGACCGACTCGATGGTCGGGCGTTCGGTGACCACAGCCAATGCGGCCGCCTCCTCGAACTCATCCCGGCGATCGTTCCCGGGATCGGCTGAGGTGGTTTCGCCGGTCAAAGGCTCGACGGCCGACACGACCGCGGGTGACCGTTCGGCGTCGGCTTCCGGCACCGTCACGTCCGGCTCCTCGGCGACGACGGTGAAGACGAATCCTCCGTTCAGGGCATGGAAGTCGGCGGAACGAATCGTCCACTGCATGCCGGTCTCACCACCGGTGATCGGTGGGTCGAAATGCAGCCGGAACGTGCGACCGTCCGAGCTCTCCCAATCGTTCGGAGTGCGAATCTCGCCGTCGGCTTCGATCACCTGAAAGCCATCGCCGATCGGCTCGGTCCGGTCGGTGAACACGAGCGTGATCTCACTGACCGGGTCGTCGAGGACCGCCCCGGCCGTTGGATCCGACGATTCCACGCCGGCGTGAGCGGCCGCGGGTGACTCGACGAGCAACAGCATGATGGCCGCCATGCTCGCCGCAACCGCCGCGGTCCGCCGAAATATACCCACGGCGGTGCATGCTATCCGACACAATGGCTGTCGGTCCGGATTTCCAGCCGAAATGTTCGGGCGAGTCGAAGCTAGGGTGATTGTTCAGGTACCGGCGCATGCCGATGCCGTCGCAACGACCAGGCGAATCCGGCCCGAACGGGCCGAACAGGAGCAGATCATGGCCGACGCAACCACGACACCATCCGATCAATCAACCGACCGCACCGCCGAATGGGATCGGCTGCGCAGGACCTACATGCAACCGGCCGACGAGCGTCCGCCCTCGACGGCACGCGGCGTTCACCACATGGCGATCCTGTCGTCGAACGTCGAGCAGACGATCAACTTCTATCAGGGAATACTCGGCTTTCCGCTCACCGATCTTTTCGAGAATAGGGACTACCCGGGTTCGACACACTTCTTCTTCGACATCGGCAACGGCAACGGTCTGGCCTTCTTCGACTTTCCCCGGCTCGGTCTCGGCGACTATGCCGAGGTGTTGGGCGGCCTCCACCACATTGCCATCTCGGTGACCGAGGAGAACTGGCACCAGCTTCGCGGTCGCCTCGAGGAAGCCGGCGTCGACATCGTGTTCGAGGATCGCACGTCGATCTACTTCATGGGCCCCGACGGCGAACGCCTCGAGCTCATCGCCGATCCCCTGGGTGAGATGTACGGCTCCCAGGTGCTGTAGCCGCCCGCTTGGATTCGCCGCCGACACCGGAACCCGAGCGGTCCTCCGCCATCGGGTTCGGCCGCCCGGTCAACCGGGTCGATCTTCTTCGGTCTCTTGTCGGACTCGCCGTCGTCGTGATCTGCTTCGCGTGGCTGCTGCCGGCCTTCGCACCGTACGGGGCCGTCGTCGATCAGCTCCGGCCGGCCGCGGGCAACCTCGGGTTGGGTGGGTCGCTGCTGCTGACCCTGGCGGTGCTGGCCAACCTGACCGCACCGTCGCTGTCGCAGCTCGCCGCCCTGCCCGGCCTCACCATCGGCCGGGCGGTGTGGGCCGACTGGAGTACGACCACGGTCACCAACCTGATACCGGGCGGCAGCGCGTTGTCGATCGGCCTCATATGGGCCATGTACCGGTCGTTCGGCCTGGCTCGGGCGGCGATCGCCCGCGCCATCGTGGTCACTGGCGTCGGTGACATCCTGGTCAAGTTGGGCACACCTCTGCCCGCACTGCTGTGGCTGTGGACCCAGCGCCCGGTGAGCGGAGCCCTGGCCCAGGCGGCGATTGTCGCCACGGTGTTGTTCGCGGTCGCGGTCACCCTGATGTTCGTCATCGTCTCGGGCCCGGCGACCGCAGCCCGCCTCGGGCGGTTCCTCGATCGCCTGCCGATCGCCGGCCGGGGCTGGCCGCACCGGCTGGAGAAGCTTCGGGTCGACACGGTCAGCCTGCTCGGGACCCGCGGTTGGGCGCTGGCTGCAGCAACGGTTGCGGGCCACGCCAACCTCTACCTGCTCCTGGTGCTGTGCCTCCGGGCGGCGGGTATCGAGCGGGCCACGCTGGGTTGGGCGCCAATTCTCGCCGCCTTCGCCTTCGGCCGGCTGGCGACGGCGCTGCCGATCACCCCCGGAGGGTTGGGGATCATGGAGGTCGGTCTCACGGGGGCCTTGAGCGCCGTCGGATCAGCGCCGTCCGCCGCGCTCGTCGCCGCGGTTCTGCTGTTCCGGGCCGTCAGCTTCGCCTTACCGCTGCCGCTCGGCACGGTCGGGCTGATGATGTGGAACGTCAGGGCCTCGACCAGCCGCCGCCGGCCAGATCCAGCATGACCTGAAGCAAGGTGTCGGCCCCGACCGCCAGGTGGTCGGGGTCGGTGTGTTCGGCCGGGTTGTGGCTGATGCCTTTGTGGCTTGGGGTGAAGATCATCGCCGTGGGGCACACCCGAGCCATCATCTGGGCGTCGTGACCGGCCCCCGAGGGCATCCGCAACGTCGTCGCTCCGAGAGACCGGGCGGCGGCCTCGACCAGGTCGACGACACGGGAGTCGAACACGACCGGGTCGAAGCGGGCCAGCGACCGGGTCGAGACGGCGACCCCTTCGGTGGTGGCGAGTTCGTCGAGGTGGGTGTGCAGTCGTTGCTCGGCGCCAGTCAGGATCCCGTTGTCGGTGTTGCGCAGATCGACGGTGAGGGTGGCCGATGCCGCGACGACGTTGACGAGATTCGGGTGCAGGTCGATCGCGCCGACGGTTCCCACCTGGGGATGTCCGAGTTCTCGGGCCAGGGACCGGACGAAGGTCGCGACGGAGGCTGCGGCGAATCCGGCGTCGTGCCGTAGTCGCATCGGTGTCGTGCCGGCGTGATTCGATTGGCCCTCGATGGTGACCTCGGTCCAGGAGATCCCCTGCACGCCCTCGACGACCCCGACGTCGATACCGGCCTCCTCCAGTACCGGACCCTGCTCGATGTGCAACTCGACGAACGCATGCGGTACCAGGCCGGGACAGGGAGCGGGGCCCCGGTAGCCGATGCGGTCGAGTTCCTCCCCGACGGTGGCCCCGTCGATACCGACCGTGTTGTGAGCCTGTTCCAATCCCATGCCGCCGACGTAGACGAGTGATCCCATCATGTCCGGTGCGAAACGGGCGCCCTCCTCGTTGGAGAAGAAGGCGACAGCCAGCGGCCGCGGTGGGACGAAACCCTCCGTGGCCAGTGTCTCGATGACCTCGATGCCGGCCAGCACGCCGAGGTTCCCGTCATAGCGACCGCCGGTGGCCACGGTGTCGATGTGGCTGCCGGTCATAACCGGGGCCAGGTCCCGGGCATCCTCGGGCATCGAGTCGGGCCGCCAGACCCCGACCACATTGCCGATGCCGTCGACGGTGACCTCGAGCCCCAAATCCCTCATCCAGGTGAGGACCAGCTCGCGGCCCGCCCGGTCGGCGTCGGTGAAGGCCAGCCTCGAGCAGCCCGTCGTCTCATCGATGCCGCCGATCTCCGACAGCTCGGCCAGACGGGACAGGAGCCGCTCGATGTCTATGTGTGGGTCGGACTCGGGGGTCACTGGTCTCCTCCCGGTGATCGTCGGCGGGCGAGGAGGGCCGACCGACGATGGACCGGCTAGTCCGACGCCTCCTTGATGGCTTCGAAACCCTTCTCCACATCGGCCAGATGGTGAACCGGATCATGGAGCAGGTACAGGGCGAAGCTAGCAACGGTGAACGCCGATCCGTCGGACCTCATGCCGGTTCGTTGCCACTGATCGCCACGTACCTTGTCGAGCAGGTCGGCGAACCGACCGGCGTTGACCGCAAGGTCGTAGCTGATCTTGTTGGCGTCCTGACGGCGGTAGCCGTCTTCGATCGCCGTGGCGTCCTGGTCCCAGTTGGCGAACGTCGGGTGCTTCTTCTTCAACATGAGCAGGAGACGCTCGGCGCCCAAGGCGTAGACGTCACGCACGTGGGCTCCGTATTCCAACGCCGACCACCGCGGCGGCCGTCCGGGCGGCACCGGAGGTCGCTGCTCCACGATCTCGCCGCGACCGAGCACGGCCCGCCAAGCGGCGGCGTTGGCCCTGACCCGACCGGCGACGTCCTCGGGTTCGATCGTGGAGGCGTCGAAGTCGCATTCGGGGCAGGGTTCGTTGAGAACCCAGGTCCAGTCCTTGGTGTCGGGGGGTGGATGCTCCATACCTTGACACTAACCCGGACGATTGGATGTCAATCAATTGGATGGGCCCCCGAGCCCCGACGGCTCGGGGGCCCAGATCCGCTAGGAACCGATGATGCCGCCGTCCTTGCGCTGCAACACCACGGTTGCATCGCGTGGCACGTCGCCCACCCCATAGGGGAACAGGGTCTTACCCCCATCCCCGTTCCCGGGATGTTGGACGTTGATGAACATCGTCCGCCGGTCAGGGGTGACGGCGATGCCGGTGATCTCGCAGTCCTTGGGTCCACTGAACAGGCGACGGATCTCGCCGGTGGCCGGGTTGGCCACCAGCAGCTGATCGTTGGCACCCTCCTCCGCCGGCGGGAAGGGCGGCTGGCGACCGTCGGTCTCGATGAACAGGCGACCGTCGGGATCGGCCCACAGGCCGTCGGGCGAGCCGAAGCCGTGGTCGGTGTCCTCGGTCTCGGAGGCCAGGATGAAGATGTCCCACTCGAAGGTGGTGCCCACGTGATGGTCGGCGTCCCGCCAGCGGATGATGTGGCCGTTCGGATTGGGGGCCTGGGGGTTGGCGGCGTTGGGTTCGGTACGCCGGCTGTTGTTGGTCAGCGTGCAGTAGACGTCCTCGTTGATGGCGACGGTTGTCCACTCGGGCCGGTCCATCGGGGTGGCCCCGGCGGCGTCGGCGGCGAGCCGGGCGAACGTCACCACCTCGTCCATGGAGGAGAACACGGCGGCCACGTCGGGGTTGTTCAGCGACAGCTCCAACCAGTCGCCGCTGCCGTCGTCGTTGAACCGGGCCACGTAGAGCGTGCCGTGATCCAGGGGCGACTGGCCTTTGGCGATCATCGATTTGTAGTTGTCCTCGGAGACGAACTTGTAGATGTAGTCGAAACGTTCGTCATCACCCATGTAGACGACGACCCGGCCGCCCCGCCCGACCGTGGTGGCCGCACCCTCGTGTTTGACCCGGCCCAGTGCCGTCCGCTTGACCGGCTTGACGTCGGGGCGGTTGGGATCGATCTCGACCACCCAGCCGAAGCGGTGGAGTTCGCCGGCGTAGTCGGGGTTGGCCACGTCGAATCGAGGGTCGTACCGGTGCCAGTAGTACTCGAAGCCGATCTCGTCGAAGCCGTAGCGGCCCTGGGTTTCGTTGGGTTCCCAGTCGGGGTCCTCGGTCCCGAAGTAGCCGTTGTAGTTCTCCTCGCAGGTGAGGTAGGTACCCCACGGCGTGTAGCCGTTGGCGCAGTTGTTCAGCGTTCCCTGCGGCTCGTTGCCGGCGGCGTTCATCAGCAGGGGGCTGCCGGCGGCGGGCCCGCTGAACTCGACCGGGGTGTTGACGGTGATCCGGCGGGAGCGGTCGCTCTGCACCACCTGCCACTGACCGCTGTCATCGCGCATCAGCTCGATGACACTGCAGCCGTGGGCGTTCTGGGAGATGGTCACCTGCTCGGCGTTTTGCGGCTCGTCGTCGTCGAAGACATGTTTGTTGGTCCCGAACTCGTGGTTGATGCACAGCAGCCCGTGGTCGTTGTTCTCCTGCGGTCCGCCGAGCGGGAAGAACCACATGCCGTCGTGGCCGATACCGACCTGATCGGCCTGAGCGGCGGCCGAGGTCGGTGGATAGCTCCAGTCGGGGGTGTCACTGGACAGCGGCGTACCCCAGGGGATGATGACGTCCGAGGTGTAGTCGTCCGACACCGACACGTCGGTCCCGAAATAGAGCGGAATCGGGGTGAACCCGATCGTCGCCTTGTTGGACGGATTGCCGGCCTGATTCTTCGGTCCGGCGGCGACGGCCCGGGTGGCGGCAGTGGCCGGAGAGGCCACGAGGAAGGCCCCGATGGCGCTTCCCAAGGTGCCTCCGAGCACGGCCCTCCGGCCCATCCGGGCCTTCAGGACGTCATCGAATGGACGGTTGTCGGAGGTGTTGGTGGCTGGCGCGTCGTCGTGGATGGTTTCGGGATCGTGCATCGCTGTTACTCCAAGAAGGTAGGTGATGGTCGAAGCGGGTTTGCTTTCCGAAGATTACGCTTGCGTGAACATTCGATGCAACACGAACCGAACATCGTGGACACGACACGCCGTCTACCAGTACTCCTCGTAGTGGATGTTTCCGGGCTGGTTCCGCCGGCTGAGCACGAACCCTCGTCTCGTCAGCAGCTCGACCACCCCCTCGGTTTCGGGGAAGTGCTCATTGCCCTCGGCGTCGCGCTCGGGGAGGCCGATCATGGCCGGGTTGCCGCACAGGTAGACGTTCGTCCTCTCGG
The DNA here is from genome assembly GCA_029863385.1 of Acidimicrobiia bacterium. Classification (GTDB taxonomy): domain Bacteria; phylum Actinomycetota; class Acidimicrobiia; order Acidimicrobiales; family SZUA-35; genus JAHELU01. The sequence continues at coordinate 18,237 of JAOTVU010000070.1, read as the reverse complement.
GATCGAGTGCAACCCCGAGTTCGGTGGTGAAGGTGTCATCGCGCAACAGATCCTGGATGTAGCGTTTCGGTACATCCGGCTCACGCGTCGGCAACGGGAGGTAGTGGTAGTTGGGGTAGCGGGCGTGGAGCGCCTCGTGTTTGTCCCGGTAGCCGAGGTCGGCCCAGTGGCGGACGGAGACGGCGGAGACGATCGGCCCATAGTGCCCCTTCGACAGCAGCTCGACCACCATCGCGTTGTGGGGTGCCTCGCCGGTTCCGGTCGACAGGAACACCACCGTCGAAGCCGGGTCGTGGACCGCGGCCAAGGTGTACCGGCCGGTCACCTTTGGGCCGAGATAGATCCGGTCACCGGGGCGCTTCAATGCCAGCCTCGGTGTCAGCCCGGGCACGTGGCCGTCGCTCGGTGGGACCAGCACGATGTAGAACTCCAGCTCCTCGCCGCTGGTGTCGGCCGCCAGGTAGCCCCGATCGTCGAAGATGCGACTCGAGATCGAGTAGGAGCGTCGGACGAGCTTGAACCACTTGTCGTCGAGACCGGGATCGACGGCGTCATCGATCCGCTCCTCCCAGTAGCCCAGACCCAGGGAGGCGTACTGACCCGGGATGTGCGACGTCCTCCCGCCGTCGGGCCGAACCCGCAGGACCCAGAGATCGGAATGGGTGGGCTCGAACTTGGTGATCGTGGCGTTGTAATGCTCCGCCCTCAACTCGTCGACCACCCCGGGGAGCCGCTGCCGCACGGCGATGTCGTCGAGCTCGGGGGTCAGGTCGACCTGGGGAAACAGTGCCTCCGCCATCCGCCGACCGATGTTGAAGCCGTCGGCCACGGGGAACTGACCGGCGGCCTCGGACTCCGATCCGACGAACCAGACGCGTCCCGACCCTGCGGCGGCCTCGGTCAGGCCGAACGACGCCGGATCGGCCAGCACCCGGCTGCCGGCGAAGACGACGTGATCGAACTCGAGGTCGGGGGTCATCCGGCCTTCGAAGTCGGCCACCGGGAACCCGTCGACGATCGTCAGCGCCTCGAGGGCGCCGCGGTACAGCACGGTCGCCCGGCGCTCACGTTCGAGGGTGCGTAGAACGTTGTCGCCTGCCGGTGACAGCAGCTTCGGATCCAGGCCGGACGCCGCCAGGACGACCCTGCCTCCTGCCCCCGCAAGCTGGGCGGCGATCTCGACGGCGTGGTCGGTGTTGCCGACCACCAGCACATCGCGGTCGATGAGGTCGACGGGCACGGCGTCGACATGGATCCGTGACCGGTCCTCGGGGAGCGGGACCGAAGGAGCCCATGCGGGATCCGGCGCCCTGACGGTGACCGCCGCGGCCGCGGCCACGTAGGTTCGCCTCGAAGTCCGGATCAAGATGTGATCGCCGTCGGACCCCTCGTCGGGGGGAAGCTCGATCGACTCGACCGGCTCGTCGTAGCCGACGTCGAGGGCCTCCCGACCGACGAGCTCCGGATAGGCGACACTCAGACCGGCCTCGACGACCCGTACCCGCAAACCCGACCGCTGCGACGAAATGGCCAGTGACAGGCCGGCGGCCATCCCGCCGACGACCACGAGGTCGTAGTCGCTCATCTGGCGGTCGTGGTCGGATTCATCGATCTCCACAGACTGGTTCACGGGCTTCCCTCTCGAGACGATCGGTCCGGGGTCGTACCGGCTTCATGATTCCACAAGGTCCTCGGCGGCTGCGCCATCGGGTGCAGCCGGGACGGTCGCATATGATCGAACCGTGACCGCACTCGACCATCGACTGGTCGTCGTCGCCTGCAGCTGGACCGACGAACGGCCCCGCCTCCGGGTGCGTCCACCCAATGCGGCGTCGTCGCTGGTGGACGCCGCCGGCTTCCGCCTCCACTATCGGGTCGACGATGTTCCGGTCTGGCACTGCCCCGGCCGGATCCCGTTCCGATCCGGGCGGGGCGACTACATCGACTGCCTGAACCGTCCTCAACCCGACGGCCGCAAATGTGTCGACTGCGCAGTGGCCGAGGCGACACTCGCCGGCAGCCTCCACCACGCCCACGTCCGGTCGGCCGAGGAACTCGACACCGCGGTCGACAAACATCTTCGCCGGCCCAACATCCTGTATCTCGCCGGCTTCGGCGACGGGTCGATCAAGATCGGCACCTCGACGGCGGAGCGAACGGCCAAACGACTGCTGGAGCAGGGGGCGCTGCTGGCCGCCGTCGTGGCCAAGGCCAACGACGGGATCGTCGTGCGCCACATCGAGGACCAGGTGACCGAGCGGCTCGGCATTCCGCAGTCGGTCGGCGTGGCCCGCAAACTCAGGGGACTCGTGTCGCCGATGTCGGCTGATCGCCTGGCGGCGCGGCTCGACACCGAGCGGGAACGGGTCCACGATCTGCTCGATCACGAGGCGCCGGAGGGCGTGACGCCGACGCTCGAGCCGTGGGTGAACCCCGACCACGGGCGGATCCGCGAGGAGAAACTGTTCCCCTATCCGGCCGATCTCCGCCGCGACGCCCACCACCTGACCATCGACTATCTGGTTGGACGGCTCGCCGTGGTCGTCGGCCGAAGCGGTGATCGATTCGTGATCGATCTCGGTCGGATCTTCGGGCTCGAACTCCAGCCGGGTGATTTCGACCCGGTCGAGATCACGGTCCAGGACTCGCTCTTCTGACCCCTCAGTCGCGGTCCTGCCAGGTGCAGACGCAGACCTCGTTGCCGTCGGCGTCGGCCAGGATCCAGAAGGCCCGCGCCCGTTCGGCCGACACCAGGGTGCCGCCGGCGCCAAGAGCGGCCTCGATGCGGGCTTCGACCTCGTTCGGCGGGACGGTGATGTCGAAATGGATCCGGTTGCGGACCGGCCGCGGCTCGTCGAGGCCGGCGACCTCCGTGGCGGTCGACTCGGTCGGTGTCGTTCTCGGTCTCGCGACTATAACGGAGGGCCATGAGACTCATCTCCCGGACGCTGGATGTGCCAACGTCTCCGATCGCCGATGCCCATCGCCACGTCGCCGACCGCAACCCGGACGTCCCGTTGCTCGACCTGTCCCAGGCCGCCCCGAGCTACCCGACGGCACCGGCTGTCGCCACCCGTGTCGCCGAGGTCGCGGCCTCCGACGGCGGGGGACGGTACGCGCCGCCGCCGGGCCTGCCCGACCTCCTCGACGCCTTCGCCGACGACCTGGCCCTGTCCTACGGGGCGTCGTTCGACCACGACCAGATCCTGCCTACCGGGGGCTGCAATCAGGCTTTCTGCGTCGTCGCTTCGACCCTCAGCCGCCCGGGCGACGAGGTGATCGTACCGGTGCCGTATTACTTCAACCACGACATGTGGTTGAAGCTCGACGGTGTTGTTCCCCGCTACCTGCATCCGACGGATCCGATGGTTTCGCTCGTTCCCGACCCGGACCGGGCCGCCGATCTCATCAACGAGCGAACCCGGGCCATCCTGCTGGTCACCCCCGGGAATCCCACGGGCGTCACCATCCCACCCGAGGTGATCGCGGGCTTCCACGACCTCGCCGCCGCCAACGACCTGGCGCTGATCATCGACGAGACCTACCGCAACTTCCGCACCACCGACGATCCGCCGCACCGGCTGTTCGATCGGCCGGACTGGACCGACACCGTCGTCTCCCTCCACAGCTTCTCGAAGGACCTGGCGATCCCGGGCTACCGGGTTGGGGCCATCGTGGCCGGGGCCGAGGTGAAGGTCGAAGCGCTCAAACTGCTCGACTGCGTGCAGATCTGTGCGCCGCGGGTCGGCCAGGAGGCCGCCGCCGCCGGACTCCGGCTCGCCCGCGAGTGGCGGGCCGACAAGGCGGCGGGTATCAACCGGGCGCTTGACCACTTCCAAGCGGTGATGGCCGACAAGCCCGGCGGCTTTCGTCTCGCCTCCGCCGGAGCGTTCTTCGGCTGGGTTCGTCATCCGTTCGACGATCGCCCCACGGAGCAGGTGGTGCGGGACCTCGTGGTCGAGCACGGCGTGCTCGGCATTCCGGGCACGGCTTTCACGCCGACCGACGAGGGATGGATCCGCTTCAGCTACGCCAACCTGTCGACCGCCGAGCTCGACGAGTTCGCCCGCCGTCTGGCCATCGCAGGCGAGTGACCGCCGCCGGGCCCGGCGGCGGCCGCTAGAGTGGCCGCCATGGCGAAGGTCACCATCTACCACAACCCCCATTGAAACTCTTCCAAAAACGCCTTGGCGGTCGCCGAGGAGCTGGGAGTGGATCATGACGTCGTGCTCTACATGAAAGAGCCACCGGACCGGGCCGCCCTGGAGAAGATCGTGGCCGGGCTCGAGGACCCCGTCGAGGATCTCGTTCGCAAGGACTCGCGGTTCAAGAAGCTCGAACTCGATCCCGACGACTACGTCGGCAACCCGGAAGCCGTGATCGACCTGCTGGTCGAGCAGAAGGCACTCCTGCAACGGCCGGTGATCGTCAAGGGGCGCAAGGCGATCATCGGGCGGCCGAAGACCCGTATCGTCGAATTCCTGGGCTGAGCGCACGCGGGACGATCGACGATCCCACCTCGGGCGATCAGCCGAGGCGGTTGTCGATCTCGTCGGCGCGACAAGTCAGAAGATCGAGACGTTCGTCGAGACCGGCCGGCTGGGGCAGGTCGAGGATCTGGAACACGTCGCGCCAGCGATGGGCCCAGTCGTGTCGCCGGGCGGCCAGGGAGGCGTTCCGGAGTCGCATCCGCCGACCGGACTCGGGGTCGTTGTACTTGTCGAGGAGCGTTTCCAGCTCGGTCGTCTCGGTCGATTCGACGACCACCTCGCCGACGAGCTGTCGCTGATTCTCCTCGTCGGGCGGCATCCCGATCAGGATGGATCCGGCGGCCAGACCCTCGAAGAGACGTCCGGGAACGATCCGAAGACCGCCGATCTCCTGCGGACGGTCGTGTTTGCCGTAGTTGCAGACGGCCATGCGCGATTGGCGGTACCAGTTGGCCACGGCGTCACGATGCTGTCGCCACGACACCGCTTTGCCGTCGAGGGTGTCGTAAAGGTACAGCTCCTGGTTGGCCGCCGCCCACTCGAGAATGCGGCGGTGCTGCGTCGGCTCCCGCCTCCCGATCCCGAGCACGGCGATGTTGCGGTTCGGCTCCGGGTCCGGACCGCCGAACGTGACGACGTCGACCGCAGGCGGCAGGCAGTGGACATCGGCGTTCGGCACAAGCTCGGCGAATCGGTCGACCACCTCGCGGATACCGACGAAGACGTGATCGACCATGTCGTAGCCTTCATAGGCGAGGCGGTCGTCGAGTTCGCTCGGCCAGACCTCCGGCATCCAGACCGAGATGGTCTTGGCCGACCGCCGAAGCCGACCCAGCCGCTCGACGAGGGGAACCTCCCAAGCGCCATGAGCCATCAGGATGAGATGGTCGGCCTCGCCGGGGCGCACGTCGAGAGGCTCAAGCAGGCCGTCCGAACGCGCCGGCAGCACCCGATGGCTGCCGGCGATCCGTCGGAGACCACGCCCGGCGACCCGTCGGAGCTTCACACGGGGATGGTGGCGGTGCACGTCGAGCAGACCGAGCCGAGCACCGCCGACCTCGACCAGAACGTTTTCCGCCTCACTCCAGGCGCTGTAGGCCAGTTGGTCCGCCGGACCACCGGACGCGCCACGTTGCGAGAGCACGACTACGTTCATATGTCCGAATGACCCCTGCCCAAAATGCCTGGTACCCCTCGACCTCGGTCGATCCAGATGGTACACGTCGGTCGACGAGGCCGCCGCTCCACCACGAATCGCCGGACACTACGCTGTGTCGCGCAGCCAGTTGCGAAGTGCCTCGACCTTGCCCGACCTGGCGATCGTCGCAAGACCCGTCCGCTGCAGGATCGGGAAGGGCTGGTCGGTCTCGATCGGCGTGGCCAGGGAGACGAGCCGGTCGTCGTCGAGCAGGGCCGTGACGATGTGCTCCCATCCGAGAGCGATCCCCTGACCGTCGAGGGCGGCCTGCAGGACGAGAGAGTAGTCGTTGCTGCGATAACCGCCGAGCGAACTCCTCAACGCGATGTCGTGGTCGGCGAACCAGCGTTCCCAGTTGTACCGGGGGCGGTAGCGCTCCTCCAGATGAAGCAGGGGAGCTTCGAGGAGGCGGCCGGGGTCGGGACGGCGACCGCCGAACAGCCGGCGGGCCAGGGTGGGGGCCGCGACCGGCACGATCCGTTCCACCCGGAACAGGGTCGCCTCCAGATGCTGCGGCCGTTCGAGTCCGAGCGGGATCCACAGATCGGCGTCATCGAGCCCGACGGCGTCATCGCTGTCGGTGGTGATCACCCGGAGATCGATGTCGGGATGCCGGCGTTTGAAGTCGGGCAGCCGGGGCAGGAGCCAGAAATTGGCCAGCGACGTGGAGACCGAGAGGCTGACGACGTCGTTGGTCCCGACGCGTCGGGCCGCCTCGACGGCGTCGTCGACCTCGGCAAATGCCACGGCAAGACGCCGGTACAGCAGCCGACCGGCGGCGGTCATCGTCAACCCCCGGGTCGAGCGCTCCAGCAGCTGCACGCCGAGCGCGGATTCGAGGCGGGCCACGGCATGGCTCGTGGCCGGCTGGCCGACGCCCAGCTTGCGGGCAGCCGCCGTGAAGCTACCGGATTCGGCGACGGCGGCGAAGGTTCGGAGCCAGCGGTCGGAGACGGTCACCAGGAAGAACGGTACCGGCCCAGCTCCTGATCCGTCCATCGATTTTTTCGATGAATTGATGACCGAATCGTCTGATTGACGGTCAATTCAACGGTGTCTACTGTTTGCCATATTCGCTCGATCGATGATCGATCTAGTCAAACATCGGGAAGGGCCGCAACGCGTGACCACGGGAGAGCCGAGGATCGGATTCATCGGACTGGGAAACATGGGAGGGCCGATGGCGCGCCGATTGGTCGACGCCGGCTACCCCGTGCAGGTCTTTGATCTGGTGCCCGAGGCGGTGGCCGATCTCGTGGCCACCGGAGCCAAGCCGGCCGACTCGTCGGTCGCCACCGCGTCGGGGGCCGACCTTCTCCTGACCTCGCTCCCCCGGCCCGAACACGTCGAATCGGTCATGGCCGGACCCGATGGTGCGCTGGCTGCGCTTGCGCCCGGCTCGTTGTGGGTCGACCTGACCACCAATCGGGTGGAACTCCTGGCCCGGCTGGCGGCCGAGGCCCCCGACGGGGTTTCGGTGGTCGAGTCGCCGGTGACCGGGGCCGTCGACGGCGCCCGCACCGGCGACCTCACCCTCTTTGTGGGCGGTGCCGAGGCCGACGTCGACCGAGTCGCCCCCGTGCTCGACCATCTGGGGATGGTGATCCGGTGCGGGGCGTTGGGAACCGGCAACGTCGTCAAACTCGTCACCAACCAGTTGTGGTTCGTCGCCGCGGCGGCGCTCGGTGAGGGGTTTGCCGTCGGCTTGGCCAACGGGGTCGAGTTGGACATACTGTGGCACGCCATCCGCAACAGCGTCGGTGACAGCTTCGTGGCCCGTCACGACGCCCCATCGATCTTCGCCGGTCATTACGACCCGTCGTTCACCCTCGGTCTGTGCCTGAAGGATCTGGGTCTGCTCGGTGAGCTCCAGGAGCGGGTCAGGGCGGAGCTGCCGATGACCGACGCCGCCAGGGCGGCCTTTGCCGCTGCGGCCGAACGCTACGGGGCCGACGTGGGCGAATTGCACGTGGCCAAACGGATCGAGGACGACGCCGGCTTGTCGATGCGACTCGACGGCGACTGGGTCCCCCCCTGGGAGAAATGACCGCTGGAAATCGAGCGTGAAGGAGCAGCCGGCATGAACGGCACCACAATGACGGCGCGATACGGGCTGGGCGATCTGATCGACGTCGACCGTTACCCATTCGACCAACCGGATTCCGCCGCCTACCGGGCGGCCGTCGACGCCGCTCGGGCCCAGCTGCGGACCGACGGTTGCGCCGTCATCAAGGATCTGATCCGGCCGGCCGCCCTGTCGATCCTGTCGTCGGAGATCGTCGAACGGAAACCGACCACCCACTACTCGACCCAGACGATGAACCCCTACTTCCACACCGAGCACAATCCGGACTACCCCGACCGTCATCCGGTCAACACGTTCCTCGAACGGTCCAGCGGTTTCATTCCCGGTGATTCGTGGGAGTCGGGGTGTGCCACCGACGTCATCTTCCGGGCCCCGGAGCTGACCCGGTTCCTGGCGGCCTGCCTGGAGATACGCCGGCTGCACTGCTACGCCGATCCGCTGGCCGGTCTGACGGCCAACATCCTCGATCCCGGCCAGCAGTTCACCTGGCATTTCGACACCAACGACTTCGCGGTCACGGTGCTGGTCGACGAGGCCGACGAGGGCGGCCTGTTCGAGTACGTGCCCAACATCCGCAACGCCGACGACGAGGGCTTCGACCACATCCAGGACGTGCTGGAGGGCGGCCGCGACGGCGTCGTGACGCTCGATCTGCGACCCGGGGATCTGCAGATCTTCCGGGGCCGCTACTCTCTGCACCGGGTGAGTCGGGTGGCGGCCGACTCCGTGCCCCGCCATGCGGCCATCTTCGCCTACACCGAACAGCCCGGCGTGATCGGGCGGGTGGTGCGAACCCGGCAGCTCTTCGGTCGGGTCCTACCTGAACACGAGGCGGCCGAGCGGGAGCGGGTCCGCTCCGACACCCTGTTGGATTGATCGGAATTCGCAGCTCGGAACAGCAGAGGTTTTCGGCTGAGCGGGTAAACACCAGGAGCCTGATGCGGGTGTGCATACTGTGAGCACCCAAGGAGGTCCCGCCATCAGCAACGGCCACTCCCGGCCCGACCGGGGCCAAGTCGAATACGCTGACACCGCAACCCCACTGGGTCCCACCGCGGTGCCGACGTTCGACGCCGTCTTCGTCGATGAGTACCCCAAGATGGTGGCCCTGGCGGCCGCGGTGTCGGGGCGCCGGACCTTCGCCGAGGATCTGGCCCAGGAGGCCATGACCCGCCTTCACCGCAATTGGGGCCGGATTCAGGGCTTCCAGGCGCCGGGCGCCTGGGTTCGCCGGGTGACCATCAACCTCGCCCTGTCCCAGCGCCGCCGGCTGGCCAACGAGACCAAGGCCAAGCTGCGGTTGCGGTCGGCTCCGGTCGATGATCGCCCGCCGTCGACGCACGCTGAGCACCAGCCGGTGTGGGAGGCGGTGGCGGCCCTACCGGGCAAACAGCGGGCCGCAGTGGCCCTCCGCTATCTGGAGGACCGCTCGATCGACGAGATCGCCGATGTGCTGGAGATCGCGCCGTCGACGGTTCGGGTTCACCTGCATCGGGCAGCGCAGACACTGAGGGAGCGGCTTCCGGACTTCGATCCCCGTCCTCTGACGACTCACGACGGCCAAGATCACAGCAACGATCAGGAGGCTCGACCATGAACGGGAACGCCAACCGGGATCCGGTCCGCAACGCCTTCGACGCCCTTCGCACCGAAACACGAGGTCTCGACACCATGGAACCACTTCGCGCCGTAACCAATCAGCAGACTCCGGGCACCGGGGGTCGGCCAAGCCGCTGGCCGCTCCTGGCCTCGGCCGCCGTCGTCCTGGTGTTCGTCGTCGGGATTGCGGCATGGCTCAGCCGAGACGACGGGCAGTCGATCGACACCGACATCGCGGCCGACACGACCGCCGACGACGGCGGTGCAGCGGCGCCACTCGACGCTGATTCGCTGGCGGGGACCACGTGGACGCTGCGAGCCGGCGGCGGGCCGGGCGGCGACATCACCCTCGTCGACGGCTACCCGATCACCCTGACCTTCGAGGCCGACAGCTTCGGCGGCACGGCCGCGTGCAACGGTTACGGGTCGGCGTACTCGATCGACGGCGGCCGCATCGAGATCGAGGGCATCAGCGCCACCGAGATGGGCTGCGAACCGACCGTCCAGGCCGCCGAGCAGGCATATTTCGCCGCCCTGTCCGACGTCACCGACATCGCCATGGTCGGCGACGAACTGACCCTCGCCGGACCGTCGACCGAACTCGTCTTCACCCGCCGACAGCCGGCCCCGACCGAGGAACTGGTCGACACCCTCTGGCTGCTCGACACGATCATCCGAGGCGAGGCGGCCAGCACTGTGCTCGGAGATCCGGCCACGCTCCTGATCGGCAGCGACGGGACGTTCACCGGCAGCACCGGCTGTCGCAGCTTCAGCGGCCGTTACCAGACATTCGGCTCCGACGTGCAGTTCAACGAGTTCGCGGCCGGTCCCGAGGAGTGCCCCACCGAGCTGCGGGAGCAGGACAATCATGTCTTCAGTGTGCTGGGCGACGGCTTCACCGCCGAGATCAACGGTCGGCGTCTGACCGTGACGTCATCCGGTGGCGACGGTCTGGGCTACCGGGCGGTCACCGAGGACGAGGGGGCGGCGGCCCTGGCCGAGGTCGCTCCCCGGCCGGTGGCGTCCGACGCCGAGCTGTTGAACGGTGTCGAATGGGTGCTCGTCGCAGGGTACGACAATCCGGGCAGCCCCGACGAGATCACCATCGACCCGAGTGTCGTCGACGAAACGCAGCGACCCACCCTGACCTTCACCGACGGCCGCTTTCGGGGCTTCTCCGGCTGCAACAGCTTCAGCGGCGGCGCGGAGGTGGGCAACGGCTCGTTGATGCTGACCGATCTCGAGTCGGAAACCCAGGCCTGCGATCCGCCGGTCAACGAGCTCGAGAACGCCTACACCGACGCCCTCCCGCTCATGACCGAGTTCGGGTTGGAGGCCGACGGACGGCGTCTCGTCATGAACGGAAACGACATCGAGCTGCACTTCGAACGAGCCGGGTAGGCACCGCAGGGCCCGGAGGGCGTCAGCCCGGGCGGTTAGGATGGGTCGATGACCAAGCCACAGGGGCGCACCACCACCTCGTCGTTCGGGGTGGGTCGGCGGGAGGGCCACGATTCGTCGTCGTTCTACGCCCGCTTCGCCGCCCCCGAGCTGTCGACCGACGAGACCGTCAACCGTCCTCCCGAGCTGCTCACCGAGCTCGGCGGCGCCCGGCTCTATCTCGGCGACGGTTCCAAGATGGCCGAGCTGCCCGACAACTCGGTGGCCCTGGTCGTGACCTCACCTCCCTATTTCGTCGGCAAAGACTACGAGCTGGCGGTCACCGAGTCGAGCGACGTGCCCTCCACCTATCTCGACTTCCTCGACATGCTGGGCGAGGTGTTCGCCGAGTGCCGCCGGGTCCTCGAACCCGGAGGGCGCATCGCGGTCAACGTCGCCAACCTCGGCCGGAAGCCGTACCGCAGCCTTTCCGCCGACGTCATTTCGATCCTCCAGGACGACCTCGGTCTTCTCCTGCGGGGCGAGGTGATCTGGGAAAAGGCGTCGAGTTCGTCGGGATCGTGTGCATGGGGATCCTTCGCCAAAGCGTCCAACCCGGTGCTGCGGGATCTGACCGAGCGGGTCGTCATCGCCTCCAAAGGCCGATTCAACCGGGCGCTCGGAGCGACGAAACGCAAGAAGCTGGGGCTCCCCCACCGTTCCACCATCACCAACGACGAGTTCGTCGACGTGACCCGTGACCTTTGGCGTATCGACCCCGAATCGGCCACCCGGGTCGGGCACCCCGCCCCCTTCCCGATCGACCTGCCCCGCCGTCTGATCGATCTGTACACCTACGAGGGTGACATCGTGCTCGATCCCTTCGTCGGCTCCGGAACCACCGTGGTGGCCGCACTGCGCACCGGGCGTATCGGTGTCGGCTACGACAACGAACCCGAGTACCTGGAACTGGCCGAAGAGCGGTTGGCCGACGAGATCGACCGCCTCAACCGGCTGGCCGCCGCCGCCAAGGTGACAACAACAGATCTCAGCGTCGAGGAGCGCCAGGATCTCCGAACCGCGACGGCAGCGGCCGAATCGGCCAAGGTCAGCGACATCGCGGCCCGCCACCTCAGCGAAGCGGGGTTTGCCGACATCAAAACGAAGCCGAAGCATCCCTCCGGCGTTGTCGACTTCGATCTCAGCGCCGTGGACCACTCCGGCCGGCGTTGGTGGATCGACATCGCCGGCGGGTTCATCACGCCGAAACCGGGCCTACAGCGTATCGATGCGGCCTGGCGGGTTCTCGGCCGGGCGGCAGCGGCAGGTGGGTCCAGGTCCGAACCCATCCTCGTCATGACCGCCTCTGGGCCGAAGCCCGGGTCGCCCTCGGACAGGGCGCTCCGGGGCGCCGGTCCCGGGGTCATCCACGACGTCATCGAACTCTACGATCCGCCTGCCATGGCCCGGCTCGGTCGCTACGCTCAGGCCGGAATCGGCGCTCCACGAGCTGGATTCTGGACCGAAATCGACCTTACATCGACCTGACGGTTCCGCGGCTATGGCCACTCGGGTCGCCGGCGGACCTATCGGTCGCGTCATTTTTGTTAAACATCTGACGCAACCGCACCGTAACAACCGTTCATGGATCGGAGGTATCGAGACACCGCCCACCTGTTCAGCCGGGCCGGCTTCGGTGCGGTTCGGGCCGAAGTGCTCGCCCATCAGAACAAGCCATGGGACGAGCAGGTCGATCTCGTTCTCGACACGTCGAGGGCCCCCGGACTCGGCACGCAGCCGAATCTGCATCCGGATCGGGGCTGGTACGACAAGTACGTGGACATGGTGCACTACTGGCTCGATCGGTGTCGTCGGCCCGTCACCCAGGCTCCTGTCGTCGAGAAGATGACGCTGTTCTGGCACGGCTACCTGTGCTCGTCGATCAGCAAGGTCCAGAATCACCAGGCCATGCTTGATCAGAATCATCTGTTCCGGACCCGGGGCCTCGGCAACGTCAAGGATCTGATTTGGCGGACCTCCATCGATCCGGCGATGTTGCTGTACCTCGACAACCGTCGAAACACCGTTCGATCCCCCAACGAGAACTTCTCCCGCGAGCTGATGGAGTTGTTCGTGACCGGTGTCGGCCACTACACGGAAGCCGACGTCCGCGAATCGGGGCGGGCGTGGACCGGCTACGGCATCGACGACAACGACCGTTATCGCTTCTCGGCCGCCGATCATGACAACGGAACCAAGACCTTCCTCGGCCAGCGCGGCAACTGGGACGGTCGGGACATCATCGAGCTCCTGTTCCGGCACCGTCGACAGGCCCACACCCGATTCTTCGCCCACAAGCTGTGGTCGTTCTTCGCCTACCCGGTTTCGGTGAATCACCCGGTGGTCAGCGACATCGCCGCCACCTACAACCGCAACCTCAACGCGGCCGAGGCACTGCGGGCCGTGTTCATGCACTCCGAATTTCGCAGCGACGACGCCTTCAACGGTCTGATGCGATCACCGATCGAGTACGCGGTCGCGCTCATGCGTCACACCCGCTGGGACTGCGCCACCGCCCATCCCGAGTGGTACCTCCGAGCCATGGGCCAGGAGCCCTTCCGTCCTCCCGACGTCAGCGGCTGGCGTCCAAACGACTACTGGATCACCGAGTCGGCGATGTGGGCTCGAGGTGACATGGTCGGTCACCTGCGGTGGAAGACGTATGAGCGAGGCGATCTCGCCGATGTGAAGGAGGTCGTGTCCTGGAAGCCGCTGACCTTCAAGTACACCGTCGACCAGGCGGTCGACAAGGCTCTCGACAACTACGGCATCACCCTGAGAAGCAGCGCCAGCCGCAAGGCCCTCGTCGACTACGTCGTGTCCGAGCGCAACTCCGACAGCGCCTGGGGCCAACAATCGGGCCTTCTCATGCTTCCCCTCCTCACCCCGGATGTCCAACTGGCATGACTCCGACCCTCACCAACCTTCGCCCCGAATCGGTCATCGATCCGACCCTCGATGCCGCCGAGCGGACGCTGCTGACCCGGCGTCTCTTCCTTCAGGCGGTGGCGGCCGGCATAACGGTCAGCGCCCTCCCCGCCTGGCTGGCCGAACCGGCGGCGGCCGCCGCCCCGCTCGGAGCAGCCGACGGTGTGCTCGTGCTGGTGACCATGTCAGGCGGTAACGACGGCCTGAACACGTTCATCCCCATGACCGACGGGACCTACCACGACCGTCGACCACACCTCGCCATCGGAGCCGACCGCGCCATCGCGTTGGGCGGCGGCCGCGGTCTCCACCCCCGTCTCGGCTACTTCAAACAGCAGTGGGACAAGGGAAACCTGGCCATCATCGACGGTGTCGGGCTTGGCGACACGACCCTCAGCCACTTCGATTCGACGGCTCGCATGATGACGCTGGCCCCCTCCTCGAGGGTGGCCGGTACCGGATGGCTGGGGCGCTACCTCGACGGACTCGGCGCCGACCCGTTCAACGGGGTGAGTGTCGGATCGTCACTCCCGGTACTGGTGAAGGGTCGGTCCCGCCAGGCCATCGCCGTTCCCGAACAACGGAGCAACATCTTCAACATCAGCGAGCCGAACTCCACCTACGCACGCCAGTTCCGGGCGTTGAGGGCCATGGGAACGACATCCACAGGGCTCGGCCCGTTGGCCGATCGACTAACTGCCGGCGCTCGGCGGGCGGTCGACCTGGCCGGAACCGTGTATCCACTCGTCGAGGACCGTCGGGACGAGGCCGAGGTCATCACCAAGTTCCGGCTGGCAGCTCGGCTGATCAACGCCGATCTGGGGATCCGGGTGCTCTCCATCAGCTTCGGCGACTTCGACAGCCACGCCAACCAGGCCTCGATGCACGACGAACGGATGACCGAGCTCAACGCCGCCATGCAGGTCTTCCACCAGGCGCTGAATCCGGCGTTCGTCACCCGAACTTTGGTGGTCGGAACCTCGGAGTTCGGACGACGGGTCAAGGACAACGGCAGCGGCACGGATCACGGGGTGGCCAACTCCCTGTTCGCCATTGGCCATCAGGTCAACGGCGGAATCCACGGGCAGATGCCGTCCCTGATCAACCTCGACGGGGACAAGAACCTCAAGACCACCGTCGGGTTTTCGCACTTCTACGGCAACATCTTGAACACCTGGCTCCGGGCTGACTCCGCGCAGATCCTCGGTCGTGACTACGGCGATCTCGGATTCCTCAATCCCCCGGGCAAACCGTTGCCGGGCAAGACCGCCCCGGTCGTGGGGTCGCCGTCCGACCGGGTGACGCGGCGAGCGTCCATCTCCCGTCTCTACCTCGCCTTCTTCGGCACCCTGCCCGACGAGGAGGGCATGGCCTTCTGGTCGGAACAGCTGATCAGGGGTTCACGCAACCTGAGTTCGGTCTCACAAGCGCTCGCCCAGTCGGAACAGTTCGCGAGGCGGTACGGTCGGGTCTCCAACCGACAATTCGTGGAACTGGTCTACTCGAATGTCCTCGACCGGGACCCCGACGGCAAGGGTCTCGAACACTGGGTCGGCGTGCTCAACGGCGGCGGCTCCCGCGGCTCGGTCATGGTCAGCTTCTCGGAGTCCGATGAGTTCAAGCGTCGGACGGCGAAGCAGGCCTGGTGGCTCGAGGAGGTCGGCCCGATCGGACGGCTCTACCGGGCGTACTTCCTCCGGCGGCCCGACGAGCGGGGCCTCACCCACTGGATCAACACCGGCCTGGAGCTGCGGGCGATCAGCGACACCTTCGCCAACTCGACCGAGTTCCTGAACCGCTACGGCACCCTCAACAACCGGGATTTCGTGTCGCTCGTCTACCGCAACGTGCTGGGTCGACAGCCCGATGCCAGAGGCCGCGAGTACTGGACGGAGCGGGCCAATCGGGGTGTCGCCCGCGGTGACATCATGACCGGATTCTCCGAGTCCCGGGAGTTCGCCAAGAAGGTCCGAGCGCTGACCAACTGACCGGGAAGGACCCGGACGCCCCCGGCCCGGTCACCCGTTGTAGATCGGCCCACCGCTCGCCGCATACTCGGCCAGCACGGCGGCCGCGGCGCCACGCAGGACGTCGACCCGAACATCGATCCCGAGCGAAGCCAGGTGGTCCGACCAGTCGTCGGGCTTGTTGCCCTCGTCGAAGCCGGCGGATCGAGCGTCGGCGTCGCGGGCCCCGATGACCAGCGACCGAACTCCGGACCACGGCACCGCGCCCAGACACATGGCGCAAGGCTCGGTGGAACTGACCAGCGTCAACGCACCGACCGAGCGGAGATTCCAGGTGCCCAGCCGTTGACCCGCCGCAGCGATCGCCACGATCTCGGCGTGGGCGATGGGCGCCGAGTCGGGCACCACCCGGTTGACACCTGCCGCCACCAGCTCACCGGCGTCGGTGAAGATGGCGGCGGCGAACGGGCCGCCGCCACGTCGACTGTTCTCACCGGCCAGGTCGAGCACGAACTCCATCTGGTTCTCGTCGCCGGTCCGGACAGACTGGTCCAGAGCGGCCAGGCGGGCGTTGAGCCACGACGGAATGGCCAGTGCCACGCGCGATGGATGGTGTGCCATCATGTCGGGCGAACCTCCTCCGTTTCGCGGCCGCCGAAGCCGACGCCACGAGAATCCGGCCCAGGTGAATATAACATTTGCACTTGTGCCTCCCCTCTCGCTCCGTCGACGCCGAAGCCGCCGGATCGGCGGATCGAACGTCTGGATGGTTCTTTCGCTCCTTGTTCTGATCGGCTGCGGAGCGGCCGCTGACAGTCAACCATCCGGCGACGGGATTCCCGACGGCTATCCCACGATCGCCCCACCCGAGTTCCACGGCATATTCGAGATCTCCGGCGTCGCAATCGCCGGCCAACCGCTCGACCTCGGCACGGCCTCCACCCGGCAGATCACCTTCGACGTGGTCACCGGTGCGGTGACGGTGGACCTCGGCTGCGATCGGCGTCTCGGTTCGTTCACGCTGGCCGCCGGGGGCCAGGCGTCGATCACCCTCACCGGACGGATCGAGGTCGACCCGTGCCCACCGTCCGACCTCGACGGCTCGGTGGTGGATTTGGCGGAAAGGATCGAACGGTGGGAGTCAACCGACGGCGGCTTCCGGCTGGTCGCCGCCGGCGGCGACAACCTCGTCCTGTCCGAGCTCTGACGGCTCGGAGCCGGGTGGGCGAGCCGCCCGTCGGTAGAGCTTGACCCCGAGCCCGCCATGGCGAAAAGCGAGGACAGGTTCGGCGGCTCCATCAGCCTCGAGGGCCAGCTTTCGATGGGCGGTCAGCACGGCCAGGTCGAACTCCGGCAGTCGTTCCCGGGCCACGGCGCCCAGGCGACCGTAGAGCCTGGTCAGCTTGGCCGAACCGAGCCGCTTGCCATAGGGGGGATTGGTGATGATCAGGCCGCTGCCGCTGCGGCCTCGCAAATGCGACACCACCCGTTCCTCGGCGGTGATCAGGTGAGCGACCTCGGCCCGGGCGGCATTGGCCTCGGTGGCGGCCACCATCGCCGGGTCCCGGTCCGAGGCCACGATCTCCGGCCGCGCCGCCTGGTCCGACGATGCGGCCTCGTGGGCGGCCTGGACCGAGCCGGCGACGCTGGCCCAGGCACCGGTGTCGAACGACGGCCAGGTGTGAAAAGCGAATTCCCGCTCGCCGCCGGCCGGCAGTCCGAGTGCCATCAGCGCGGCTTCGACGGCGAAGGTCCCGGAGCCGCAGAACGGATCGATCAAGGGGCGATTGCCGTCCCAACCCACGGCCTGAAGGCAGGCGGCGGCCATGGTCGGCCGCAACGGGGCGTCGCCGAGATCGATCCGCCACGGTCGATGGTGGAGCGCCTCACCGGAGGCGTCGACCGAGATGGTGACCGTGTTGCGGCTGATCCGCACGATGAACAGCTGCTCGGGCTCACCGATCGATGGAGGAAGGCTCACCTGATGCAGCCGTTGGGCGATGGCCTTGGTGTGGTAGAGCTTCGACTGGCTGGTCGATATCCGAAACCGCGGTGCCCGACCCGGTTCGATCCACCGGGCCCAGTCGATCTTCGCCGCATGGTCCTGCAGGTGGACGAAGTCGGTGGCCCGGAACGTGGCCAGCCGGACCACGATCCGACCGGCGGTCCGCAGCCAGACGTTGGCCGCGTAGAGCTGCCGGACGTTCGCCTCGAACTCGACGAGACCCGGGCCCGCCGGCTTCGGTCGCAGACCGAGGCTCTTGAGTTCGGCCGCGCACAGCTGCTCGAGGCCGGGCGGACACACCGCGGCGGCCTGCAGATACTTGGACCGGCCGATACTCACCTGGTCAGGCTAGCTGTGCCCGCAGGCTACAGGGCCAAGTCGAGGCCTTCGTGCGCGATCTCCAGCGTTTCCATCGCCACCGAACTCACGCTGCGGCTGATCGCCACCGAACTCACGCTGCGGCTGATCGCCACCGAACTCACGCTGCGGCTGATCGCCACCGAACTCACGCTGCGGCTGATCGC
>JAOTVU010000069.1 GCA_029863385.1 Acidimicrobiia bacterium | reverse complement strand
ACAGCTGCCGCCACAGCGAGCGATAGTTGGGGTACTCGATGTCCGGTACCAGCCATCCCGACGCCACCAGCTCGGCATGAAGCCGGGGCAGGTTGCGCCACGGCACTCCCATGTCGACGTGGTGAGCCAGATGCCAACCGGTGTTGTAGGGCGCGATCCAGTAGCGGGGCAGCCGACTCTGACGGATCACGTGGGTCGTCTTGCGCCGGTCTTCGGACCGGGTGAGACCGCCATGTTCGGCGAGCGCACGGAGCCGGTTTGACACCTTCCACCCCGTCGACCAGGCGACGAACCACACGGCGTACATGAGCGGACGACCGACGACGATCGAAACACCGAGCATGGCCACCTGGACGGCGAGGATCTGCAGAGCCTCCGGCTTGCGCCGACGGATGGCATGAAACAACACCTTCAGGTTCTTCCACGCACTGATACCGACGGCATCGCGCACCAGTTTGCGTCGGAGTGACGCCCGGGTGATGGGATAGCCGTCGTACAGGGAGAAATCCGGTTCGTCGGGGCCCATCTCGTCGCGGTGGTGAGCGAAATGGGCCCGCCGGTAGGCGAGCATGGCCTGCAACGACGGGTAGGCCAACAGCCAACGGCCCGTCAGGTCATTCACCCGTTGGTTGGAGAACAGAAGCCGGTGGGCGGCCTCGTGGGCGAGAATGTTCAGCAGGGCATGACCGCGGATCATCAAGGCAAAGGCGACAAGATAGGCCCACCAGGTGTTCAGCCAGCCGGCCAGCGTCACCACACCGAATGTCTGCACGAGGGCTCCGAGCAGCGTCAGCGTGTTGGCCGGATTGTTGATCCGCCGGAGCTCGTCGCGCAGCTCGCGGGTTGGTTTGGCACGCTCATTGAGCCGGTCGGTCGGCAGCGTGTCGGGCAACAGATCGGGGCCGGGGACCATGCCGCCCTTCGGCCTGCGGACCGGCCGCTCGGCCCGTTGCCGCCGCGCTTTGACCGCGTCGGATGATGTTGAGGCGCCGGCAACCGAACCTTCCATACGGGATACTCTAGCAACGTAGCGCTACAATGTCTGATCGATATGAGCAGTTTCTGTAACGCGCTGGAGCCTGCAACCGGATGACGACCGCGGCGAACTCCGAAGGTCCCTCCTTCAGCGCCCGATCTGTGGCACTATCCCTCCTTCTCGGCACTCATCCCCCCCGCCTCTCGACTTCGGTCCTGGTGGAGTCCGGTTCGCTGTTCGGCATCAACGCCGGAACCATGCGAACCGCCCTGTCACGGATGGCGGCCAAGGGCGAGGTGGCTCCCACCGCACACGGCTACGAGCTCGCGGGCCCGCTGATCGAGCGGCAGATGCGCCAGGATCTCGGCCGCCGCTCGCCGACGACGCAGTGGGATGGCCGGTGGTATTCGGTCACCTCCCTGCATGCCGCGCGTGAGTTGGCCGATCGCCGCGACCTGCGACGTCGCCTGAAGAGGGCCGGCTTCGGCGAGCTTCGACCGAACTACTGGTTACGGCCTGCCAACCGGGATCTTCCCGATCTCGGTTCGGGCCTCCTGGTGACCTCAGGGGAGCTCCTGGTGGAGGATCTCGACACGCTCGTCAAGCGACTGTGGCCGCTCGCCTCCCTCGAGTCGGAGGCGACTCGCTTACTCTCCGAGACTCGCCGGCTCGCCGGCCGGGAAGCCGACCTTCTGAGCCCCGACGGCGCCGACGATCTGGGACGATGGCTCGTCGAGACCTTCACGGTTTCAGCTGACATCATTCGGTTTCTTACCCGGGAGCCCCGCCTACCGCCGTCGCTGGTTGCGCAACCCTGGGCGCCCGACGTGCTGCGCCATGACTACAGCGGCTTGGAGCGGCTTTTCCAGCGCCACCTGGCCCGCTTCCTTCGGCGGCAACAGGCCGCTACCAGCCCGGAGGGCGCTGAAAGCCACCGGTGATCGACTCGACCATCGCCGCCGCCGCCAGCGCCGTGTGATCCTCCAGGAACGGACCCACCACCTGGAGTCCCATCGGCAGCCCACTGGAGTGCAAGCCGATCGGGACCGCCGTGGCCGGCAGGTACACGACGCCGAACAGCCCCATCCAGCGCATTTGATCGACGTAGGGCCTCGGCTGACCGGCGACATCGATGACGCGGGCGCTCATCGGTCGACTGTGGTCGTGCGGTATGGCCACGGTCGGGGAGATCGGCGCCAGCACCACGTCCCAGTCCTCGAAGAACTCCCGCCACCGGGCGCGCATTTGCAGACGCCGCTCGTTGGCCGACAGCCAACCGCGGTGGCGAATGGTGGCCCCGACCACGCCGAGTCCACCGTCGAGCCGCTCGCCATTCCTCAATCGCTCCGCCATCTCCTCGATCTCGGCGGGCGACCAGGACCCGGACTCGGCCGCGCCGAGGAGATCGTCGAAGACGCTGTCGGCTTTGGCGAAGTCGAATCCCGACGGCCGGGCCTCGGTCGACACCGTCGCACCGGCCTGCTCGAGACGACCGGCGACCGATTCGATAGCCGTCGAGATCTCGGGATCGACAGGGCAGTACACATCGTCGGACCACACCGCGATCCGCAAGCCGTCGGGCTCCCGACGACGGGCCGGTGGCAGGTCGAGGGACCAGGCCGTCGCATTCCAATCGTTCGGTCCCACCATGAGATCCAGCGCAATCCGGCAGTCCTCGACGGTGCGGGCCATGGGGCCGATGACGGCGATGTCGGCCTCGGTGTAGGTACCGGGAGGACCGGGAATCTGACCGCGGCCCGACACGATACCCCAGCTGGGTTTGTGGCCGACGATGCCGCACATGGAGGCGGGGTTGCGGATGGAGCCCGCGATGTCCGATCCAACCTCGAGTGCCGTGAATCCGGCCGCCACCGCACCGGCCGAGCCGCCGGAGCTTCCGCCGACGGTGCGCGATGTGTCCCACGGATTGTTGGACGTTCCGAACAGGTCGTTGAAACTCTGGACGTCACCGGCGTAGATCGGGAGATTGGTCTTGCCGTACACGATGGCGCCGGCCCGGGTCAGCCCCGCAACCGAGTCGGCGTCGCGGTCGGCGACGAAGTCCGCCAGCTCCGGTGCCCCCGATGTGGTTCGGAAACCGTCCACCATCATCGAATCCTTGACCGTGATCGGTAGTCCGGCGAGTGGGCCGAGTGACCCGTCTCGACCGGTTCCCCCGGTGGTTTCCAGACGGGCCCGTCGTGCATCGACCTCGTCGGCCCGTTTCAGTGCCCGTTCCGCGTCGAGTGTGACGACGACATTGATCTCGCCGTTCCGGTCCTCGACCCGTTTCAGTAGGCACTCGAGCAGCTCCCGCGACGACAGGGAACGGTCGGACAGCAGCGGCATCAGCTCCGCGACGGACAGGTACGGGACGGAGTCATCAGTCGGATCCACGGAGCCCAAGTTAGCGTTGACGGCAGATGACGGTCGAAAGCAGGATGGTGGAGCCGCCCTCAGGCTTCATGCGGTCGACAGGCAATCACCACCATCCGTGGCTAAGGGCGCCCGTATGCCTACTATTGACGGGGTGCGTGACCCACTACGATGGGCTCAACTACATGGACGTGGGAGAGAAGATGGCAAGAAATGTGGGGGGTCAGCGGTTGGCCGTTGCGCTGGCGGGTGCGGCGCTGTTCCTTGCTGGATGCGCAAGCCGGCCCAGCGCAGACGCTCTGACGCAATCGATTCTCGACGCGGCTGAAGTCGACGCCACCGTCTCCCTGACCGAGGCCCAGGCCCGGTGCATCGCCGATGAACTTCTCGACAGCAATCTTTCCGACACGACCGTGGCCGGCCTGGCTGAGAACTTCGATGAACCGGAGGTCTTGGCCTCCGACGCCGACTCCGTCGAATCGACCGTCGCCGAAGCGGCCATCGTTTGCGCCCAGTCCTGATCGACGATCCGTCTCGGAACACGCCCTCGACTGAGGAACACCGATCTTGACAGCTCGATCCGTCGTCCTTGGCCCCGACGTGAGCCGGGCCCAGTCGGCGGGCCACGCGGTCGTTGCGTTGGAGACCACGATCTTCTCCGAACTCGGGTTGCCCCGACCGCACAGCGTTCGGGCGCTCAGCGAGGTGACGGCCGCAGTCGTCTCGGGTGGCTCCACGCCGGCTCTCACCGCCGTCGTCGACGGTGAGGTTCGGTGCGGGCTCGAGGCCGTCGACCAGGACCGGATCTGTGGGCCGGCGACGAAGATGGCGGCCCGCGACCTCGGACGGGCCGTCGCCCAACGTTGGGCCTACGGTGCGACAACGGTGTCGGCCGCCGTGACGGTGGCTGCGGCGGCCGGTGTCGAGGTGTTCGCCACGGGCGGTATCGGCGGAGTGCATCGAAACGCTGCGGTCACCGGTGATATCAGCGCGGATCTCGGGGCCATCGCCTCCCACCCCGTCATCACCGTCACCGCGGGAGCGAAGGTCTTTCTCGATCTCGAACGGACCGTCGAACATCTCGAGACCCTCGGTGTGCCGGTGCTCGGCTGGCACTGTGATGAATTCCCGGCCTTTCATTCGCCCTCGAGCGGTGTGGCGTTGGGCGCCACGGTCACCTCCGCCGCCGAGGTGGCCCGTATCGCCGATGCCCACTGGCAACTCGGGGGTGGCGGCATCGTCGTCGCCTGTCCGATACCCGACCACGCCGCCATCGATCGAGCGGTGCTCGATGGCTGGGTCGAACGGGCCCTGACCCTGACCGGTGCCTCCGATCATGGTGGCCCCGACGTCACGCCGGCTGTGCTGAGTGCCCTGGCCGATCTCAGCGACGGGCGGACGGTGGAGGCCAACCTGGTTCTGGCCGAGAACAATGCGGTCGTCGCAGCGGCCATCGCCGTCGAGCTTGCGTCGGGTCGACCAACATCGTGAACAGGGGGCCCCTCTCCGGCTCGCTGGATCGAGATCGAATGGGTGATTTCGTCGCGGAGGTTCACGAATGGGTTCGGCGGCGGGCCGCCATCGGCCCCCAGAGCCGTCGAGCGCGTCGATTCGCACACTTCGGTTCCGGATCGATCATCTGTTTCCCGCCCGCCGCTCTGTTCGGGGAGCAGGCGATCCGCATCGGCTCCGGCGTGACGGTCGGGCCGAACGTGTCGCTGACCGCGGGGATGGCGCCGGGCCAGCCGTTGCTCAGCGATCGAATCGTCGTGTTGGGCGACCGATGCCTCATCGGACGGAACTCGAGCATCAGTGGACACCTGAGCATCGAGATCGGCGACGATGTCGCATTCGGCCCCAACGTCTATGTGACCGACCAGAACCACACAGGTATCGATCCAACGCTGCCGATCGGCCGGCAGGCTGCCCTCGAGAGGCCCGTGAGTATCGGCGCCGGCTCCTGGATCGGAACCAACGCCGTGATCCTCCCGGGTGTCACCATCGGGGCTCGAGCCATCGTCGGGGCCGGAGCCGTCGTGACCCGCGACGTTCCCGCCGGAACGGTGGCCGTCGGCTCACCGGCCCGGGTCGTCACCGAGACCGATCCCGACTCTCGGGCCACCACTGCTCGCCGGGCCGATCTGCCGGACGGGTGAAAGCTACGGGTTGGACACGGCGAAGGGGTCGCACTCCTCCGGATCGCCGCCGTTGAACCCGACCTTGAACCAGCGGACCCGCTGCTCGGCCGAACCGTGGGTCCACGTTTCGGGATTGATGCCAAGGCCGGACTGCGACTGGATCATGTCGTCGCCGACGGCGGCGGCCGCAGCAAGACCCTCCTCGATGTCGCCCTCCTCGAGAATCGGGACACCGGATTCCTCGGTGAGTCGCTGGTTGGCCGAATGACCCCACACGCCGGCGAGGCAGTCGGCCTGCAGCTCCAGGCGGATCGAGTACTCGTTGGCGTTGCCGGGATCGGAGCTCTGCGCCTGGCGGACCTGGTCGCTGATCCCGACCACCGACTGGATGTGGTGGCCGACTTCGTGAGCGATGACGTAGGCCTGGGCGAAGTCGCCCGGCGCCCCGAACCGGGTGCTCAGTTGATCGTAGAAACTCAGGTCGATGTAGACCTTGTTGTCTCCCGGCGCCGGGCAGTAGAACGGTCCAACGGCGGCGGTGGCCTGCCCACAGCCGGTCGACACGGCGCCGTCGAAGAGGACCAATGATGTGGGCTGGTAGGCGAGTCCCGCCTGATCGAAGTAGGCGTCCCAGGTGTCCTGGATGTCGAACATGAGGAACTCGAGGTACTCCTTGGTGTCGGCGTCGGGATCGACGGTCTCGTCGAGACCACCTGACACCGGCCCCGACCCGGAGGGGAGTCCGCCGGCATCGATGCCGAGGTCTCCACCGCCACCGCTCAGGTCGACGCCGAACAGCAGGCCGAGTATCACGACGATGATGCCGACCAGGCCACCACCCACGGCGACCGGGCGGCCGCCGCCACCCATACGTCGGCCGCCGGTTCGGCGGTCTTCCACGTAGCGGGCACCCTTGTCGGCGGTGCTCTTGTCGTAGCGAACCATTGTCAGTGCATCTCCCTGTCGCCTCGACGGTCGGATCGCGAGCCGCTACCGGAATCCTCGCGTCGACGACCCATCCGCCTTGTGGCCTCGCTGCTTCTTCGTCGGTGCGACCATGCTATCGCCGCCATGACGCCGGTCCGGGGTTGGCCCGACCAGGCGTTCAGCCCACAACGATCTCAACCAGCCAGCGGTCGACCGAAGGGCAACTCGTCCTGCCAGGACGCCAAGAATCCTTCGGCGCGATGGCAGGCGGCGATGAAGAGGGGATCCTCGCCGGTGTCAAGCGCACGCAAAGCCTCCTGCACCGCTTCGCTGAGCCGTGTTTCGCGGTCGGCACCGGGGCCGGCGAGATGGTCGGCGACGAGCGGTCCCGACGCTGATACGAAGTCGGGAACGTAGGTGATGTCGCGTCCGATCATCACGGCCAGGGCCTTGGTGGTGATCGGCAAAGGAGCCCAGGGCACGACGGCTGCCACGTTGAGCAATTCGGCACCCTGATGGTTCATCGCACCCGGTCGGGACCCGACGAGCATGGCGTCGGCCTCGGTGGCCCAGACGGTCCACGGCTTCCCTTCCACCACCTTCGGTTCGACGACGGTGGCGCCGGCTTCGGCTACGGCGGCCGTCAAAGCCTGATGGATCGGGTCGCCCAAGTCTCCTTCGACGAAGACCCGTTGGCCGTCGATTCGTCCTCCGAGAGCCCAGGAGGTCGCCGCCAGCACACCGTCGGTGAGGACGTCCGCCCGGTCCTGGAAGTCGAGCGCAGGGGTTTCGGCCGAGTCGCCGACGCCCTCCGAGGCGGCCCGCATCGCCTCGGTCAGCTCGTTTCCGTCGATGCCCTTTGCCGGCAGCAGCTCGAGCCGGCCGCTGACCAGCTCGTCTCGAAGCTCGGCCATGAGCGCGACGAGGGCCGGACCCTCGTCATCGCCCTCGGCGTTCAGACCGCCCGACGCTCCGCCCCGATGAATGCCGTGGAAAGCGAACGCGTAGGTTGCGGAGCGGGCCAGGTCGGTCGCGCTGCGTTGGAGGATCTTGCGACCGCGACGGATGATTCCCGACGAGGGGCTGTCGGCGAAGTCCCGAACGACGAACCCGTCGACTGTCTGGAGATTCTGAACCGGCATAGGTGGCTCCAACCTAGTCGGTGGCGGGCCGTGACGCAGCCGAGCCTCGTCGGGATCAGGCGAACGGTCCTCCGACGAAGGCCGCGGCGAACACCAGCGACACGATGGTCATCACTTTCAGGAGGATGTTCATGGCCGGACCGGAGGTGTCCTTGAACGGGTCGCCGACGGTGTCGCCGACCACCGCGGCCTTGTGTGGGTCGGAACCCTTGCCGCCGTGATTGCCGGCCTCGATGTACTTCTTGGCGTTGTCCCACGCGCCTCCGGCGTTGGCCATGAAAATGGCGAGGGCGAAACCGGTGACCAGTGCTCCGGCGAGGAAGCCGCCCAGGGCGTTGACGTCGATGAAGCCGATGACGAGCGGTACGACGACAGCCAGCGAGCCCGGCACGATCATCTCCTTCAGCGACGCCTGGGTGGAGATGGCAACACAGCGGGCCGAGTCGGGTATCACGCCTTCCCTACCCTCCCGCAGGCCGGGAATCTCGCGGAACTGACGGCGAACCTCTTCGATCATCTGCTGGGCGGCCCGGCCGACGGCGTCGATGGTGAGAGCGGCGAAGAGGAACGGCAGAGCGGCGCCCAGAAACAATCCGATGAACACACTGACCGAGCCCACATCGAGATCGAGCGACCCGCCCGCCTTGATGACGGCGAACTCGAAGCTCTTGAACAAGGCGAGTGCGGTCAGGGCGGCCGATCCGACCGCGAAGCCCTTGGCGACGGCGGCGGTGGTGTTGCCCAGCGAATCCAGGGCGTCGGTGACCTCACGGACCGACGGATCGAGTTCGGCCATCTCGGCGATACCACCGGCGTTGTCGGCAATAGGACCATAGGCGTCGACCGAGACAACCACACCGGTGGTGGCCAGCATCCCGATGGCGGCCACGGCGATGCCGTAGATACCGCCGAAGCCGATGGGAACGGCGTCGTTGGAGTCGGCCAGAACCTTGAGGGTCATCTCGCCACCCCAGTAGGCGACGGCGACGCCGATGACCACGAGCACCACCGAGGCGGCTACCGAGACCATGCCGGCGGAGATGCCGCCGAGGATCGTGGTGGCCGGACCGGTCTCCGACTGCTTGGCGATCTTCTTGACCGGACCGTAATGGTCCGAGGTGTAGTACTCGGCCGATTTGCCGAGCGCCCAGCCGGCGATGAGGCCGCCGATGACCGCCAGGGCCAGACCGATCGGCGTGTCGAAGCTGTCGCCGCGGAAGAGCCAGAAGGACAGGGCGATGGTGCCGACGAGCGTGATGCCCATGGCGATGTTGGTGCCCATGTGAAGGGCGCGGCTCAAGGCGGAGGAATCGGTCGAATCCCCGCCCTTCACGGTGAACGAGCCGATGATCGACGCAATCATGCCGACGAAGGCCACCGCCATGGGGAACATCAGCAGGGGAACATGGATGTCCGGGTCGATCGCATCGGCGTTGATATTCAGTGCGAAGGCGGTCAGCGCAATGGGGGCGAGGATTGAGCCGGCATACGACTCGAAGAGGTCGGCACCCATTCCGGCGACGTCGCCCACGTTGTCGCCCACGTTGTCGGCGATGGTGGCGGGGTTGCGAGGATCGTCCTCGGGGATCCCGGCCTCGACCTTGCCGACCAGATCGGCTCCCACGTCAGCCGCCTTGGTGTAGATACCGCCACCGACGCGGGAGAACAGGGCGATCGACGAGGCACCGAGGCCGTAGGCGGTGATGATCTCGAAGGCATCGGCACCAGCGGTCCCGAGAACGAAGAGGATGTAGCAGGCGCTGACACCGAGCAGGGCCAGGCCGGCGACGCTGAACCCCATCACGGCTCCTCCGCGGAAGGCGATGGGCAGTGCCTTGACCGGTCCCTCCTTCGCCGCTTCGGTGGTGCGGGCGTTGGCCATGGTGGCCACGGTCATACCGGCATAGCCCGCGGTGGCCGAAAGGACGGCGCCCATCACGTAGCTGACGGCGGCCAGCGGATGAATGACGGCGGCGATCAGGGTGGCCATGATCACGACGAATCCCGAGACCCAGGTGTACTCCTGGCGGAGAAAGGCCTTGGCCCCCTTCTGGATCTCGTTCATCAGGAAGACCATGCGCTCGTTCCCCGGGCTGGCCTTCTTGACGTCGGTGTAAAAGAATCCGGCCAGACCGAGTGCGGCCAGGGCGGATACCAGAGCTAGATACGGAACTGCGCCCACGAGAATCTCCTCCACAGGATTGCGATAGACGGCCGCCTGGACGTGCGTATCACGAGGCCGGAGTTAACCGAGTGCCTGCTCGTACCCATGCCCGGATCGCAAAGCGACGACCGGTGAACCGTAGTTGGGAATACCGCCGACGACAACAATCGAAGGCCGGTTGTGCCCAATTAGCAACAACGGTGGCCGACTGCCGCCACCTGCTCGGCCAAGCCCACTGATCGGGATCGCAGCGGTTCGACGTCAGCCTCGATCGGCTGCCCAGGCGCCACGGAGGGCGTCGGCGAGATACACGGCATCGACCGTTCCCGCCGTTTCCCGAATACTGTGCATCGCCAGTTGCGGCGCGCCCAGATCAACCGTCGACACGCCGAGCCGAGCTGCGGTGATGGGCCCGATCGTCGACCCGCAGGGCAGGTCGTTGCGGTGGATGTAGAACTGCAGCGGAACCGACGCCGACCGGCACACGTCGACCATGAACGACTCGCTCAACGCGTCGGTGGCGTAGCGCTGGTTGGCGTTGCGTTTGATGACGATGCCGGCATTCAGCGCCACCTGGTGGTTCGGATCGTGTTTGTCGACGTAGTTGGGATGGGTGGCGTGGGCGCCGTCGGCCGACACGGCGATCGACCGGGCCATGGCGGTGAGAAAGCCGTTGCGGTCGGCGCCCTGGGCGTAGGCGATTCGTTCGAGCATCGACAGGAGAAGGTTTCCGGCGGCGCCGGTCGCCGACTCCGAACCGATCTCCTCGTGGTCGTAGAGCACCAGAACGGGGGTGGCCGACGCCGCCTCGTGCCCGCCACCGTCGGCCAGTCCGGCCAGCGCCCTGGTCGCACAGAAACTGGAGAGCAGGTTGTCGATGCGGGCCGAAGCGATGAACTCCCGGTCAAGGCCGAGCCGGGCCGGCGACTGCAGATCATAGGGCATCAGATCCCACGCCAGGATGCGTCCGGAATCGACACCGATCCGATCACTGACGAATGATCGAAGTCCGGTTTCCTCCCCAGGCTCACCGTTCGACTGCGCCAGGGTCCACATGGGCGTCAGATGTTCCTGTTTGTTGAGGTCGAGGCCGTTGCTGCTGATCTCCCGGTCGAGATGGATGGCCAGCTGGGGGATCGTGAGCAGCGGTTCATCGAAATCGATGAGGACCTGTTCGATGGCGCCGCTCTCGGACTGCACCGAAACCCGGCCGGCAAGCCCGAGATCGCGGTTCAACCACGAGTTCAACAGGACGCCGCCGTACACCTCGAGCCCGATTTGGGCCAGTCCGGCACTGATCACGTCAGGATGGCTCTTGACCCGGAAGTTGGGCGAATCGGTATGTGCGCCGACCACGACGAACCCGGCATCGGGCCGTCGGTCGGGCTGTACCCAGGCGATGAGTGTCCCGCCGCTGGCCGTCAGGTAGCGACCCGGGCGGCGGGACAGCTCGTTGCCGGGATCGACGGCGACGAAGCCCGCTCCCGCAAGCAGCTCGGAGGCCCGTTCGACCGCATGATAGGGCGTTGGTGAGGCGCCGATGTCGGCGAGGACGCCGTCGACGAAGGCCGACGACCGGCGATCGATGCCGGTCGGACCGGTCAGATCGAGGGGATCGTTGGTTGCTGGCTCGCTCCGGCTGTCGGTCATTGGTCTACCTTCCGATCCCATACGAATAGTTTCAGCGGTCGATGTTCCGCCACCAGGCGAAACCCGGTGAGCCGCCCAGCGGGCACGGCCTCCGGCACGGCGACGTTGATGGCACCCATGATGGCAGCACAAAGGGCCGCAACGGTGCTGCTCCCACCGATCGCGGCACGCCATGGAGCGGCACGCCGTGAACCGAGCCCATCAGACCTCTCTGGTTGTCGATCGTTGTTGGCGATCAACTTGACCCTGCCACCACTGAATCAGATATCATTGAAATTCGGCTTCGGTGCATGTGCCGTCGACCTCTTACTCCGTGGAAACGATTCCGTGGTGATGGGTTGGCCGTGGCTCCGTGACGAAACTACTTTGGGCCAGTGACGTCCCGAATCGCCTGAACGTCATCTCACGCTCGGCTGCAACGCCTGCCGATCGGCACGTCGCCGTGTCGCCCGAAGCGGACTGGTGGCTGGTTCAGGGTCCGACATCGATCGCCACGAGCGACAGGAGAGGTTGCTTGCCTACCACGCCCCACGCCCAAGGACTCTACGACCCCACGTTCGAACACGACGCGTGCGGCGTGGCCTTCGTGGCCGACCTCCACGGTCGACGTAGCAACGAGATCGTGCGTCACGCCCTCGACGCCTTGACGTGCCTGCAACACCGCGGGGCGACCAACGCGGAACCAAACACCGGCGATGGCGCCGGAATCCTGATCCAGGTGCCCGACCGCTTCTACCAGGACCTCATGCCCGGTCTTCCGCCCGCCGGGCAGTATGCAACCGGTATCGGCTTCCTGCCGACCGACGAGGACCAGCACCGCAAGGTCGTCCAGATGATCGAGGAGATCATGGCGTCGGAGGGGCTGAGCGTGCTCGGCTGGCGGGAGGTGCCCGTGGACCCGTCCGACCTGGGGCAGCAGGCGACCGATGTGATGCCGTCGTTCCACCAGATCTTCGTGGCCGGAAACGAAGGCCAGGCCGGCCTGGAACTCGACCGCGAGGTCTACATCGCCCGCAAGCGCATCGAACACGAGCTGACCGACCTGGCCGGTGATCAGGCCTACTTCGCCAGCCTCAGCTCCCGAACCATCGTCTACAAGGGCATGTTGACGACACCCCAGTTGCGGTCGTTTTTCACCGATCTGTCCGACGATCGAATCGAGAGCGGCGTCGGGCTTGTCCACTCCCGGTTCTCGACCAACACGTTCCCGTCCTGGCCGCTCGCCCACCCCTACCGTTTCCTGGCCCACAACGGCGAGATCAACACGGTGATGGGCAACCGGAACTGGATGAGGGCCCGGGAGACACTTCTCGCCGCCGATCACTGGGGTGACCGGGTCGACCGGATCTTCCCGGTCTGCACGCCGGATGCGTCCGACACCGCCAGCCTCGACGAGGCGATCGAGCTGCTGCACCTCGGTGGCTATCCCATCCATCACGCGGTGTTGATGTGCATCCCCGAAGCGTGGGAGAAGAACGACGAGATGCCCGACACGTTGCGGGCGTTCTACGACTTCTACTCGAGCGCCATGGAGCCATGGGATGGACCGGCGTCGGTCACGTTCACCGACGGCCAGGTCGTCGGGGCGGTCCTCGACCGCAACGGCCTCCGCCCGAGCCGCTATGTGGTGACCGACGACGGACTGGTGGTCATGGCCTCGGAGGTCGGTGTCATCGACGTCGACCCGGCGAAGATCGTCAGCAAGGGTCGTCTCGAGCCGGGCAAGATGTTCCTCGTCGACACAACCCGTGGTCGCATCGTCGGCGACGGCGAGCTCATGGCCGAGCTGGCCGAAGAGCACGACTATCGTGAATGGCTGACGGCAGGGCGGCTCCACATGGCCGATCTTCCTGAACTGGTCGAGACCACGACCACCTGGCTTCCCACCGAGGAGCTGATACCCGAGCAGGTGGCCAACGGCTACACCTCCGAGGAGCTCGACCTCCTCGTCGATCCCATGGCCGTCCACGGCAAGGAAGCCATCGGTTCGATGGGGACCGACACCCCGCTGGCTGTGCTGTCGAACCGGCCCCGTCTCCTGTTCGACTACTTCAACCAGCTGTTCGCCCAGGTGACCAACCCGCCGCTCGACGCCATTCGAGAAGAGCTGGTGACCAGCTACCGTGTGCTGCTCGGTGAGCAGGCCAACATCCTGCGCCCGGGGCGCGATTGGTGTCGCCAGCTCGAACTCGAACACCCGGTCATCACGCCGTTCGAACTCTCCCGGATCGGCGCCGCGGGCGAGGTCGCCGGTTGGACGCAACTCAACGTGGCCGAGATCTCCGGGCTCTACCCGGTCAACGAAGGCGAGGCAGGTCTACGGTCGGCGCTCGACGACATCCGTAGTCAGGCCTCCGCGGTGATCGGAGACGGTGCGACCGTGCTCGTCCTGTCGAACCGAGGTGCCACCGCCGACCTTGCCCCCATCCCCTCGCTCCTGCTGACCGGCGCGGTGCATCACCACCTGGTGCGCGAGAAGCTGCGAACCCAGGTCGGCATCATCACCGAAGCGGCCGACGCGAAAGAGGTCCATCACTTCGCGCTGCTTCTCGGATTCGGAGCCAATGCCGTCTGCCCATCACTGGTCTTTGCCACCATTCGTGGCCGGATCAACTCCGGTCACATCCCAGTGGACCGCGTCGAGGCCTTTCACAACTACGTGAAGGCGGCATCGAACGGGGTGATCAAGGTGATGTCCAAGATGGGCATCTCCACGGTCGCCTCCTACACCGGGGCTCAGATTTTCGAGGCGATCGGCCTCGGCCAGGACATCGTCAGCGAGTTCTTCACCGGTGTCACGTCCAAGCTCGGCGGGATCGGTCTGGCCGAGGTCGCAGCCGAATGCGCCAAGCGGCACGAGCGGGCGTTCCCCGATCGGCCGGAGCTTCTGGCCCACCGAACCCTCGAGCCGGGCGGCGAGTACCAGTGGCGGCGTGAAGGCGAGTATCACCTGTTCAATCCCGAGACGGTGTTCAAGCTGCAGCACTCGACCCGCTCGCAGCGCTACGACGTCTTCAAGGAGTACACGAAGCTGGTCGACGACCAGGCCGAGCGCCTGGCCACGCTGCGAGGTCTCTTCCGACTCCGCTCCGATCGCAATCCGATCCCGATCGAGGATGTCGAACCGATTTCGGAGATCGTGAAGCGTTTCGCCACCGGTGCCATGAGCTACGGCTCCATCTCGGCCGAGGCCCACGAGACGCTGGCCATTGCCATGAACCGCCTTGGCGCCAAGTCGAACACGGGTGAGGGTGGCGAGGACCCGGAGCGGTTCGAACCGCTGGCCAATGGCGACTCGAAGCGGTCGGCCATCAAGCAGGTCGCGTCGGGGCGCTTCGGTGTGACGTCGCTGTATCTCACCGAGTCCGACGACATCCAGATCAAGATGGCTCAGGGTGCGAAGCCCGGTGAGGGCGGGCAGTTGCCCGGCAGCAAGGTCTACCCGTGGATCGCCAAGACCCGCCATTCGACCCCTGGTGTCGGTCTGATCTCGCCGCCGCCCCACCATGACATCTACTCGATCGAGGATCTGGCCCAGCTTATTCATGACCTCAAGAACTCCAACCCGGAGGCCCGCATCCACGTGAAACTGGTGGCCGAGGTCGGGGTTGGAACGGTTGCAGCCGGCGTTTCGAAGGCCAAGGCTGACGTTGTCCTCATCTCCGGCAACGACGGCGGAACCGGCGCATCGCCGCTGACCTCACTGAAGCATGCCGGCGGTCCGTGGGAGCTCGGCCTGGCCGAAACCCAGCAGACCCTGCTGCTCAACGACCTGCGGGATCGCATCGTGGTTCAGGTCGACGGCCAGATCAAGACCGGTCGCGACGTGGTGATCGCGGCTCTGCTCGGCGGTGAGGAGTTCGGGTTCGCAACCGCGCCCCTGGTGGTGTCGGGTTGTGTGATGATGCGAGTCTGTCACCTCGACACCTGCCCGGTCGGTGTAGCCACCCAGAATCCGGAGCTTCGGGCGAAGTTCACCGGCAAGCCCGAATTCGTCGAGACGTTCTTCGAGTACATCGCAACCGAGGTGCGGGAGTATCTGGCCGAGTTGGGGTTCCGCACGCTCGACGAGGCGATCGGCCGAGTCGACTGCCTCGACACCGAGCGGGCGATCGACCACTGGAAGGCCTCGGGACTCGACCTGTCGCCGATCCTGTACATGCCGGACATTCCCGATGGCGCCAATCGGCACTGCGTCCAATCGCAGGACCATGGCCTCAACAAGGCCCTTGATTTGCAGATCATCACCGACGCCAGGGTCGCGCTCGAGGAGGGTCAGCCGGTCAGCCTCGTCTATCCGATCGCCAACACCAACCGCACCGTCGGCACCATGCTCGGCCACGAGCTGACCAAACGCCACGGCGGTGCCGGGTTGCCCGACGACACCATCGTCGTCGACTTCACCGGGTCGGCCGGACAGTCGTTCGGCGCCTTCGTCCCCCGGGGCATCACGCTGCGATTGGAGGGCGACGCCAACGACTACTTCGGCAAGGGCCTGTCGGGCGGGCGCCTCTCGGTGCGCCCGCCGGCAGCATCGACGTTCGCGGCCGAGTCCAACATCATCGCGGGCAACGTCATTCTCTACGGGGCCACGAGCGGCCAGGCGTTCATCCGGGGTGTGGTCGGCGAACGGTTCTGCGTCCGCAACTCCGGTGCCGAGGCGGTTGTCGAGGGCGTGGGTGACCACGGGTGTGAGTACATGACCGGCGGCATTGCGGTGATCCTCGGTTCGACCGGTCGCAACTTCGGCGCCGGCATGTCCGGCGGCGTTGCCTACGTGTACGATCCGGACGGAAGGCTCCCGCATCGATACAACCCGGAGATGGTGGATCTCGAGCGGCTCGACGCAGCGGATCAGGCGGATCTGCACCGCCTAGTCCGGCTGCACCAGACCGAAACGGGTTCGACGGTCGCCGGGAGGCTGCTGTCGGAATGGGATGCTTCGCTCGAATCGTTCGTGAAGGTCATGCCCACCGACTACCGCCGAGTGTTGAATGCCCGCCGTCGAGCGGAGGAAGCCGGAACCGATCCGATTCAGGCCATCATGGAGGCGGCACATGGGTGATCCGAAGGCGTTTCTGACCGAACAGCGTCGGACTCCGACCAGCCGGCCGGTGATGGTCCGGTTGAAGGACTGGAACGAGGTCTACGAGCCGATGCCGGCCGACGAGGTCTCGCTTCAGGCATCGCGCTGCATGGACTGCGGTATCCCGTTCTGCAACAACGGCTGCCCCCTCGGCAACCTGATCCCGGACTGGAACGATCTGGTCTACCGCTCCCAGTGGCACGCAGCCATCGAGGCGCTCCATGCCACCAACAACTTCCCCGAGTTCACCGGGCGGTTGTGCCCGGCTCCGTGCGAGGCGGCGTGTGTGGCCGGTATCAGCACCGAGGCCGTCAGCATCAAGAATGTCGAGCTCAACATCATCGAGCGGGCATGGGCGGAGGGCTGGGTTGAGCCGGTCATCGCGTCGAAGAAGACCGGCAAGTCGGTTGCGGTCGTCGGTTCCGGGCCGGCCGGCCTGGCCGCCGCGCAACAGCTGACCAGGGCTGGCCATGCCGTCACCGTCTTCGAGCGGGCCGACCGGATCGGTGGGCTGCTGCGCTACGGGATTCCCGAGTTCAAGATGGAGAAGTGGGTTCTCGACCGTCGGCTCGGACAGATGGAGGCCGAGGGCACGACGTTTCGGACCAAGGTCTATGTCGGGGGCCCGGAGGATCATCCGGATCGGATCCCGGCCGTCGATCTGACCGATGAGTTCGACGCCGTGGTGTTGGCCGGTGGTGCCACCGACTGGCGGGATCTACCCGTGCCGGGACGGGAACTCGACGGCATCCACCAGGCGATGGAGTACCTGCCGCTGGCCAACAGGGTCCAGGAGGGCGACCTCGACGAGCCGCCGATCACGGCCGTGGGCAAAGCCGTGGTGATCATCGGCGGTGGCGACACCGGTGCCGACTGCCTCGGAACCGCCAACCGTCAGGGCGCCCGCTCGGTCCACCAGCTCGAGATCATGCCGCGGCCACCCGACCATCGATCCGAGTCCACCCCGTGGCCGACCTGGCCACTGATGATGCGGACC
Organism: Acidimicrobiia bacterium; assembly: GCA_029863385.1. GTDB lineage: Bacteria > Actinomycetota > Acidimicrobiia > Acidimicrobiales > SZUA-35 > JAHELU01. The sequence continues at coordinate 8,505 of JAOTVU010000069.1, read as the reverse complement.
GCGTCGGCCCACGAGGAGGGCGTCGAGCAACTCTACGCTGTGTCGACGTCGGAGTTCGTCGGCTCCGATGGAGCGGTCACCCATCTACGCGGTCATCGCGTCGACGTCCAATTCGTCGACGGGAGGCCGAGCTTTGTTCCCGTCGAGGGGTCGGAGTTTGAGCTCGAGGCCGAGCTGGTTCTGCTGGCCATGGGCTTCACCGGGCCGGAGACCACGTCGGTGGTCACCGAACTCGACCTCGAGGTCGAGGGGGGCCGGGTCAAACGCGACGGGAACTGGCGGACGTCTCGCCCCGGTGTCTTCACCTGTGGGGACATGGGGCGGGGTCAGAGCCTGATCGTGTGGGCCATCGCCGAGGGTCGAGCCTGCGCCGCGGCGGTGGATGCCGAGCTCATGGGATCGACGTTGTTGCCATCGCCGGTTCGCCCCACCGATCGTCCTCTCACCTGAACCCCGGGATTTCGGGCAACCATCGCAGGTGACGTCCTCGGCGAAGTGAAGCAGGACCGTACGAAAGCGTTCGAGTCTGCTTACGTTGCGCGGAAGCGACAGGGGGCAGCAGCCCGCTACTGGCGCGGGAGCGGTTTGGCCGTCGCGGGTGTCTCGTCGACGATCCGCTCCAGCAACATCCGGTACAGCGTCGAGCAGACACGAAAGGCGCTTTCACCGGTGGCGGTGATGATGTCGGCCACCGTGTTGCGGCCGTTGATGAGCGCCAGGTAGCGCCACTCGTCGGCGGTCACCAGGCGTTCGACATTGTCGTCGGGCAGCACGGTGGCCAGTTGGAACACGGCGTTGGTGGACGGAATCCGCTCGGCGATCTTCCGCCAGATGTCCAGCCGCTGCTGGGCCTGGGCCAGCAAGGTGGCCGTGTCGTGGGAGAAGTGGTCTCCGAGCTTGTGGCGGCGGTTCGACTCGAAGCTGAAGCTGGCGCCGGACGGTACGAGCATCTCGAACAGAGCGTTCAGGTTGTACTCGTGCAGCAGGCGACGGATCGCCGGTTCGGCCTGAGGCCGGGACGCAACCAGCTGCTCGATCACGCTGCCGTGCTCACCGCCGGAGGCGAACATCGACTCGATCTCGCGCATCGACGCAGCCTCAGCCCCGAACAGCACGGCACTGATCGGTGAACCCTTGGCGCTGGTGGCCAGATAGATCTGGCCGTCGGAGAACCAGATCTCGCTACCGTCCTCGAGCGTCAACGCCCCGGTCCGACGCCGGTTGGCCAGACTCTGAAGGAGGGAGGCGAGAGGGAACTCCTTCAGGCTTCCGTGGAGGGCATCTTCTGAAACAACGGCAGACACAAAGGTCTTATCGCCAAACCGGAGCCGGAGTTGAGGAATCATCTGCATCGCGGCGGTCGGATCCGGTGCCTGCTCGAGAGAAACAGGCAATCGCGGCTTGATCCTTAAGACCTGACGGGGTGAGCCGATCCTAAATCGTGGCCCAACAACTGCGAGAGGACTATGGGATTCCTACCAACGATCCGCCAACGGTTTCAAACTGATCTCCAGTATCGACTTGGCCTGGTTGCCTATGTACCCATTCTGTGTCTCGGGGTGCTGGCGGCCGGGGGTCTCGTCTTCCTCCCCGGTTCGACCGGTGTCCGTGTCTACGGCATCTTCGCTCTTCTCGGTGTCGGTGTCTCCGCGCTGGTCGCCCACCGAACGATCAAGTCGGTGCTCGACTCCCTCGACCGGGTGGCCGGCTCGGCCCGGGAGCTGGTGTCGGCGCAGGAGGCACTGCTCGACAACAACGGTGAACCGATCGAGGCGTGGCGCGAGCTGGACGAGTCGTCGCAGGACGAGTTGGGCTTTCTCGCCTCAGCCGTCAACGCGATGCACCGCAACACCCTGGAAATCGACCGGAACCAGAACGCGTCGATCAGAAAGGGCATCTCCAACATCGTGATCAACCTGGCACGCCGAAGCCAGGCGCTCCTCGATCGCCAGGTGGAGTACATCGACCAATTGGAGAGCACCGAAGAGGATCCCGATCGCCTGGAGCAGATGTTCAAGGTCGATCACCTCGCCACTCGCATGCGGCGAAACGCGGAGAGCCTTCTCGTCCTGGCCGAGGCCGATCCCGGTCGACGTCGGGGCGGACCCGTCGACGTCGCCGACGTGCTTCGGGTCGCCATGGGCGAGATCGAGAACTACCAGCACATCGACCTGACCTCCATCGAGCCGGGCCAGGTGACGTCGGCCGCCGCCGTCGATCTGGCCCACATGGCCGCCGAGCTGATGGAGAACGCAACGCAGTTCTCCCCACCGGAGGCGCCGGTGGAGGTGTCCGGTCGCCTCGTCGACGGACAGTACCTCGTCTCCATCATCGACCATGGCGTTGGCATGCCCGACGATCAGTTGATCAAAGCCAATGCGACCTTGACCGATCCGCCGGAACTCGGGCTGGCCATGGGGCGTTCACTGGGTTTCGTCGTGATCGGCCGGTTGGCTCAGCGCGTCGGGGCACGGGTCGATCTGATCAGGACGGCGAACAGCGGAATTACCGCCCGGATCGCCGTTCCGACGTCGGTCTTCACCGAGGTCGGTGACAACAGCGGCGTGCGACGGTCGGTCCTTGTTCCGGAAACACCGCAGCCCGAGGCCCCGGTCGTCGAGGAGGATCAGAGCCAGAACCGGTCCCCGGCTCTCAGCAAGTTGCTCGGGCTCGACGTCGCCTCGCTCGCGGGGGGTGGAAACGCCGCGGCCCCGGTGGCCGCGCCCGCAACGGGCACCCCGGCCGCGCCGGCACCTGACGACGCGCAGGATACGTGGACTCCGCCGCCCGTGACACCGGATGCCCCGATCGCACTGCCCCCCGAGGTCGCCGCCCTGGCCGAGGCTGTGCCTCGGGATCAGGGGTGGATCCCACCGGCCGTCTCTCCCGACGCCAACGCGACGCCGCTGGCCGATCGGTCGACGGCGAGCCCGCCGCCGAGCTCCACAGCACCGGAGGCGATGCCGATCGACCAGCCGTCGATGCCAGCCGCCGAACCGGGTGCTCCAGGGGCCACGACGGCACCGCAGCACCACGTCGTCGCCGATCCGTCCGCCGCCGAGTTGACCCCCGATGCTCGGACACCGACACCGATCGACGACGGGTCACCGTGGTCGACGGCTGCCGCGTCGCGGGAACCGGCCGAGACCGTTGCGATGGGTCGGCCTCCATCCAACCTCGAGGACGCCCTCCCCACCGGCCAGGCGTTCGAGTCGGGTATGGCGGCGCTGCTCGATGAACATCGAGATGAGGACCAGGCACCGTCCGCGCCGGCAACCGAACCGGCGAACCCGACGGGCCCCGACTCGACGATGTCGGGCCTGACCCGACGCAAGCGCGGACAATCGAGGGTGCCGATCGGCGAGGGACGTCCTGTCGCCGCCAGCACCCGAAATCCCGAGGAGATTCGATCGATGCTTTCCCGCTACCGGGACGGCATCAAGGGGAAAGGTCCCCTGCCGAGAACCGTGAGGAGGGATGATGGCTCATCTGAGTGATGCAGCGACCAACGTCAACTGGTTGGTGAACAGCTTCGTGTCCCAGGTACCCGGCGTGACCGAGGCCGTGGTGGTTTCGTCGGATGGCCTGCCGATTGCGGCATCGACCGGGCTCGACCGCGATTCGGTCGACCGGTTCTCCGCGGTGGCCTCGGGACTCATCGGTCTTTCCTACGGAGCCGCCGGTCGGTTTCGGGGCGGAGCGGTCACCGAGGTGATCGTCGAGATGGAGAACGCGTTCCTGTTCGTGACCGGCATCAGTGACGGATCATTGCTGGCGGTCGTGGCCGACGCCGGTTCCGACATCGGCCTGATCGGCTACGAGATGGCGGTCCTCGTCGAGAAGGCCGGTGCAGCGCTGACACCGGAACTGCGGGCAGAACTCCAGGCGGCGCTTCCCCGATGACCACTTCCGGACCAGCCCGGCCGGCCTCCGCCGCGGCGTCACCCACGTTCCGGGTTCGGCCCTACACCCTGACCGGTGGCCGTACCCGCACGGAGGTCGAGCTCGGATTGGAGACCCAGATACGAACGACGGAGCAAGGCATGCGCCGGGCCGGCATGCTCGCTCTCGAGCTGCGGGACATCGTGGAGATCTGCCGTCAACCGTTGTCGGTGGCCGAGGTGTCGGCCCACCTCCACGTGCCTCTCCAGGTGGCCAAGGTTCTCGTTGGCGATCTCATCACCAGCGGTGATGTCGCCAGCCAGGCGGTCGTCGAGACCCAGCAGAGTGGCCGTCCTGACATTCAGCTTCTCGAGCGGGTCCTCGAGGGCCTGCAGAGTCTGTAGGAGGCAGCAGATGAGCACTCCGATTCCCGTCAAGATTGTCGTTGCCGGCGGCTTCGCCGTCGGCAAGACCACGTTCGTGACCTCCATTTCCGACATCGAACCGCTGACCACCGAAGCTGCGATGACCAAGGTCTCGGAGGAGGTGGATCATCTCGGCGACGCCACCTCCAAGAAGGGCACAACCGTGGCGATGGATTTCGGTCGTGTGGCGTTGAGCCCCGAACTCGTGCTGTACGTGTTCGGCACGCCGGGACAGGACCGCTTCCACTTCATGTGGGATGAGTTGGTTCGAGGCGCCATCGGCGCGGTCGTGCTGGTCGACACCAACCGTCTCGACGACTGCTTCCCCGCCGTCGACTACATGGAGCACACCAACGTGCCGTTCATCGTCGCCATCAACGCGTTCGACGGCATCCTCCGCCACCACCCCGACGACGTGCGCGAGGCGCTCGATGTGCCCCATCATGTTCCGATCGTCGTGACCGATGCCCGCAACCGTGCCGCCGTGCGGGACTCGATGGTCTCGCTCGTCCGGCATGCGATGACGGTGGCCGCCACCGCCGCCGTCGGCTAGCGCATCAAACCATCGCGGCGACCGGCGCGTTCCGGCGGATGGCGGAGATGTCTGCGGTTCGGTAGCTGGCCAACCTGACGCTCCAGGAGTCGATGACTCGACGGTCGTCGGTGAAGGCGAAGAAGGTGGTCAGGGGACCCTCCTGCTGATAGGCATCGGCCCCATCGACGAAGTCGGTGGTCTGGTCGTTGAGGGTGATGGCGAACTGGGCCATGGTCCGATCCTTTCTCCGTGAATCCCCGGTGCGTGACGTTTGGTTCGTTGCAGTTGGCTCCGTGAGTCGGTTCCGTTTGTTCTGCTGACACTGTTCAACCTAACCCGCCATGCTTGTGGGGTGCTAGAGGGGTAAGCCTGTGGATTTCAATACTTATCCACAGATCCGCCGTGCACGGGATCGTTGCCTGGCGGTGGTCGCCGCAGCGTGGTTGAAGCGTAGGCTGGAGCCACTGATGGCGACCTTCGACCAGCTGCGGCCGGACTGGCTGACCGAACCCGGAAGCGACCGCTTCAACGCCCGCTCATCGGGGTACACCGCGGCGATGGCCGCTCATCAGGATGCCGTCGAGGCCGGCGAACCCGGCTACCTCGACCCCGAGTCGGGGCTGTTCGTCATGACGGCGGTCTTTCTCCGCGATCGCGGGTGGTGCTGCGACTGCGGCTGCCGCCATTGCCCGTATCTCCGCTGAACGGGGTCCATCCACGGTTTTTTGTGCTCCGGCGGTGCGAATCGGCCCGCTAACGGCCGATCGCAGCCGAGGCCAGAGCCCGTGGTTCGGCGACCCCGAGCAACCGAGGACCATCGATATCGACGAGGTGGGCGTGTCCGAACAAGCCCTGACCCCACGGCCTCGGGCTGACGGCGTGACCACGGGCGGTGAGGCCGGCCTCCCACGGTGATCCACGTTCGACGGCGACGGTGATCTCGTCGGCTTTGGCCCAGGTGTCGAAACCGACCGCATCGGGCACGGTGAGGGTGAAGCGGGGCGCCGACAAGGCATGGTCGACCGGCTCTCCGGCCTGGAGAATGCGGGCCAGGAGTTGGAGCACCACCTGCGGCTGGCCGTCGCCGCCCATCGTTCCCAGCACCATTCGAAGCCCGTTGTCGGGTTTGGTGACCAGGGCGGGGCACAAGGTACTGGGTGGTCGCCGCCTGGGTCCCAGTTCCGCCGGATGCCCCGGCTCGAGCGAGAAACCGATGCCGCGATTGTGAAGAAACACGCCGACGTCGGGCACGGCGATGTGAGCGCCGAAACCGGCGGCGTTCGACTGCATGAGGCTAACACCCATACCGTCGCCGTCGACTGCGCAGAGATAAATCGTGCCTCCGCCGGCTACCGGTGGGGGAACCGTCGACGCCCGATCGGGATCGATCCGGCGTCGACGATCGGCGAGCGCCTCGGGCGTGAACAGGGGCGAGAGATCGGCCCCCTCGTGGAGCACGGAGGCCCGGTCGTGGGCCGCCTGCTTCGACGCCTCGATGAGCACATGCGCCCAGGCGGGATCCGCAGTGTCGGTTGGCAGGCCGTCCATCCCGGCGACGAGAGCGGCGGACAGCGCGGTGAGGTATCCCTGGGAGTTGGCCGGCACCGTCCAGAATGTGTGACCCCAGACGGGAGCACTGATCGGTTCGACCCAATCCGCGGCCGGCCGGGCCAGGTCGGCCGGCTGATACAGGCCGTCACCCATGTCGAGCAGCCGTTGGCCGAACTCGCCTTCGTACCAACCGCTCCGACCCTCCCGGGCTATTGCCCGTAGTGAGCGACCCAGGCCTGGTCGGGTGATGAGGCCTCCCTCGGACCGGTAGCGACGGTAGTCGTCGGCACCGTCGACATCGACCACGCGGTCGATCGCGGCCTCGAGAAGCGTGGTGGGGGGGAAACCCTGTTCAGCAAGTTCGATCGCCGGGCCAAGCAGCCGCTCGAGCGGAAGCCGCCCATGACGCTCGTGCAGGGCCACCCAGCCGTCGACGCAACCCGGCACCGGCACCGATCGCAGATCGCCTCGCAACGGCATGGACTCGAAGCCTTCGGCCCGCAGCTTCGCCGGATCGGAACCCGAACCGGCCCGTCCCGAGCTGTTGAGGGTGTCGGGAGGACCTGACGCCGCGTGCACCAACGCCCACAGGTCGCCGCCCATGCCGCACATGTGCTGGGTCGTGACGGCGAGCGCGGCGGAAGCAGCGACCGCCGCGTCGGCCGCCGTCCCGCCGTCGGCCAGGACACCAAGGCCTATGGCAGAGGCGAGGTGATCGACCGTGCAGATCATGCCCCGGGCGGCGCGTCGCGCCGGTTCGAGACGGGGACCGTCGTGCCATGGGAGGTGGTTCACGGGGACTCACCGCCTGCGTCGGCCCCGAGACTTCTTCCGCGGGCCGCCAGGACCTCGGCCAGCACGTCGATGGCGTCGGTGATGATCGCGTCGGCACCGGCGTCGAGAATACGATGCATCTCGTCGGCCTCGTTGACCGTCCAGAAATGAACCTGCACACCGAGACGTTGGATACGCCTGATCAGCCACGGTCGATCGAGGCGGATTCCGTAGGCCTCGACCGGGATCTGGAGACAGCCGTAGGGCGGCGACCACCGAGGCCAGAGAAGCGACGCCGCAACCACCTTCAACGCCCCTCTTGGCCCGGGGGAGGTGCACAACCGATCACCGAGGAGAGCACGGATACGACTGATCCGTTCGTCGGAGAACGATCCGATACAGACCTGATCGACGACCCCGAAACGTTCGATCAGTCGGGCCAGCGGCTCAACCGCCTGATCGGATTTGGGATCGATGTTGAAATACGATTCGGGAAAGGCCTCGAAGAGTTCCTCCATCCGGGGAACACGGTGGCCATCGCCGATTTCGATCGCCTGGACCTCGGCCACCGTCATGTCCCGGATCCTGGCCTCGTGCCCGGCGACTCGTTCGAGGCTGTCGTCGTGGAACGCCACCAGTACGCCGTCAGCTGTGAGGTGGACATCGGTTTCGAGGTGTGAGTACCCCGATTCTACCGCTGCGGCGAACGCGGCCAGGGTGTTCTCGGGGGCCACCGTGTCCCCACCTCGATGGGCGATGCCGAACGGGGTCGATCGAGCAAGATACGGCCAGGTCATCCGATCAACCGTAGTGGTGTCGAGCTGGTCACGGCGAACGTGGAGCAGGGCCGTGACCGGCGACGGGTCTGGAGCCTCGAATTGGGTTGACTCGAATCGAATCGGGATAAGGTACGGACTGTTCCCCGGACACGTGTTTGATGCAGGCGGCAACGAGACTCCAGGGATCGACGGCCCGCAACGCCCAGGCACCGCAGGGAGGAACGCACGATGAGAGCGGACGCACGTCCAGGACTGCAAGAGGACATCGCCCCCACCGCTGCCGTGGCCGTCATCGAGTCCTACCCGGCCGGTTACCGGATGTCGATCGCCGACGGACCGTGACAATGGGAGCCGGCAACCCGGAAGACCTCGCGCAGGCGATCGCCAACGGAGCGGGCCGGCTCGATCGGATCGCCGCAGTCATCGCCGGATGCGATCCGGTGGCCCCGCCACCGAGTGAGATCATGGCGTCGCTCGACAAGTTGGCCGTTGGTCTCGACGGCAACTCGCCGACGGCGGTGATCCGCCACGTGTTCGACGGCTTGGGATTTCTGGGCAA
>JAOTVU010000218.1 GCA_029863385.1 Acidimicrobiia bacterium | reverse complement strand
ACTGTCCCGACTTCCATACGTCAAGGAGGTGCGTGGTCTCGGTCTGCTGATCGCGGCCGAACTCGACGGTCTCGACGCCCGTGAGGTGGCCGCCGAGTGCCTGCGCGAGGGCCTCGTCATCAATGCCGTCACCCCGAGCGCCCTTCGCCTCGCTCCGCCCCTGATCATCGAGGAGAGTCACATCGCGGCGGCGGTCAACAAGCTGTCAAGCTCGCTCGACACGGTGGCCGAACGGTCCGAGCCGTCGACCGACTGACGGATCGGAGACCACCATGCGTCATATGTTGGAGATCGACGACCTGAGCGTCGACGAACTCGAGCGGATCCTGGAGCTGGCCCGACAATCCGTCACCGACGTGCCCCAGCTGCTGGCCGGTCAGGGGGTGGCCTGCTACTTCGCCAAGCCGTCGGCCCGCACCCGCAACTCCACCGAGATGGCCGTCGTGCAACTCGGCGGCCACCCCGTCTACATCACGGCAGACGAGGTCGGCGTCGATCAGCGAGAGTCGGCCGAGGACGTCACCCGAACGCTGGCCTGCTACCACCGGGCCGTCTGCGCCAGGGTTTTCGAGCACGAACTCCTGGAGCGGATGGCAGCACTCGACGTGGTGCCCATCGTCAACCTCCTCTCCGACGGCGGGCATCCGCTGCAGGCCATCGCAGACGTTCTGACCATCGAGGCCGAGCGAGGGCCGGTGGCCGGCCGGAACATCATCTACGTCGGCGACGCCAACAACGTCGCCCGATCCTTCGTCCTGGCCGTCGGGGCTCTCGGCGGGAAGGTGACCGTCGTCGCCCCACCGGACCGGCGGTTCAACGCCGTCGACGCCGATCGCTTGTCGGCGGCCGGCGCGCCGTTCACCTACGGTGACCGGCCCGAGACGGTGACCGGAGCCGACGTCGTGTACACCGACACCTGGATTTCGATGGGCCAGGAGGGTGACCGTGAGCAGCTCCTCCGCGCCTTCGAGGGCTACCGGGTCGACGAGGCGATGATGGCCCGGAACCCCGACGCCGTCTTTCTCCACTGCCTCCCGGCCCACCGCAACGAGGAGGTCACCGATGCCGTTCTCGACGGTGCCCAGAGTCGGATCTGGCGCCAGGCCGCCAACCGGCTGCCTGCGGTTCGAGCGGTGCTGCAGTGGCTGCTCGAGGTCAACGCCGGGGCCGCAAGCTGATGGCCGTCGGCAAAACCCAGCGGCAGCATCGGATCGCCCGCATCCTGACCGACAATGCCGTCACCAGTCAGAGCCAGCTCGTCGACCTGCTCGCCGTCGACAACGTGACGGCGACCCAGGCCACGGTCAGCCGCGATCTTGACGAGCTTGGCGCGGTCAAAGTGCGGGTGCCGGGTGGCGCCACGGTCTATGCCATCCCGGAGCATCCGAACGAACAGATGGCGCCCCACGAGCACCTCCGCCGGGTGCTGGGGGAGTGGCTGGCCGACGTGACCCGTTCCGGCGATCTCGTCGTGTTGCGGACGCCGCCGGGCTCGGCCCATGTCGTCGCATCGGCCCTCGACCGATCCGGGATCACCGACATGATCGGTACCGTGGCGGGTGACGACACGTTGCTGGCCATCGCCGCCGAGGGGCGGGGCAAACACCTGGCCACCCGGCTGGCCGACATCGCCGGCATCGACTGACGTGGTCGACACCCCCGACCACGCCGCCTCACACACCGAAGCAAGAGGAAGCAATGGCAACCACAAATCCCGCATCCGCCGCCGTCGGAGACAGTGTTCGAGACGGTGTCAAGAAGGTCGTGCTGGCCTACTCCGGAGGCCTCGACACCTCGGTGATCCTGCGTTGGCTCCAGGAGGTCTACGAGTGTGAAGTCGTGACCTTCACCGCCGACCTCGGCCAGGGCGAGGAGCTGGAACCGGCCCGCACAAAGGCTCTGGCGATGGGCATCCCAGAATCGTCGATCTACATCGACGATCTACGCGAGGAGTTCGTACGGGACTTCGTCTACCCGATGTTCCGGGCCAACACGATCTACGAGGGCGAGTACCTGCTGGGCACCTCGATCGCCCGGCCGCTCATCGCCAAGCGTCTGGTGGAGATCGCCGCCGATCAGAACGCCGATGCCATCAGCCACGGCGCCACCGGCAAGGGCAACGACCAGGTCCGCTTCGAACTCGGCGCCTATGCCCTCAACCCCGACATCAAGATCATCGCCCCGTGGCGGGAGTGGGATCTGATGAGCCGGGAACGGCTGCTGGCCTACGCGGCGGAGCGCGACATCCCGATCGAGATGTCGCGAGGGGCGAAGTCGCCGTTCTCGATGGATGCCAACATGTTGCACATCTCCTATGAGGGTGGACCGTTGGAGGACCCGTGGACCGAGCCGCCATCGGAGATGTGGCGCTGGTCGGTGACCCCGGAGCAGGCCCCCAACGAGCCGACCTACCTCGAGATCGAGTACCGGGCCGGTGACATCGTGGCCATCGACGGGGTCGAGATGACCCCGGCCCAGGTGCTCACCCACTTGAACGAGGTCGGTGGGGCCAACGGGGTCGGCCGCATCGACATCGCCGAAAACCGCTACGTCGGCATCAAGAGTCGGGGGGCCTATGAAACCCCGGGCGGGTCGATCATGCTGCGGGCTCATCGGGCCATCGAGTCGATCACCCTCGACCGTGAGGTGGCCCACCTGAAGGACGAGTTGATGCCCCGCTATGCCACCCTGATCTACAACGGCTACTGGTGGAGCCCGGAGCGGCAGATGCTGCAGACCGCCATCGACTGGAGCCAGCAGGCTGTCAACGGCACGGTTCGGATCAAGCTCTACAAGGGCAATATCGACGTCGCCGGACGCCGATCCGACGATTCCCTGTTCGACGCCAACATCGCCACGTTCGAAGACGACCAGGGAGCCTACAACCAGGCCGACGCGGAGGGCTTCATCAAGCTCAACGCGCTGCGACTACGGACGCTCACGGCCAAGCGCGGCCCCGGCGCCGTGGGTTGCGCTGAGCTGGGCAAGACGTCCGGAGGGTCGTCATGAACGAAGGAGCAACCGGACCGGGACCGACCGGCAACACGTTGTGGCATGGGCGCTTCGAGGGTGGTCCGGCGCGAGTCCTGATGGATTTCACCGCCAGCCTTCCCTTCGACGTCCGCCTGGCGGCCTGTGACATACGCGGCTCGATGGCGCACGTCCGAGGCCTGGCCCGGGTCGGCCTGCTCACCGCCGAGGAGGAGGCCGCCGTGCTCGACGCCCTCGAACAGGCGGGTGCCGAGTTGGCCGACGGCAGGTTCACCTTTGTGGAAAGCGACGAGGATGTCCACACCGCCATCGAGCGGCGGGTCACCGAACTGGCGCCCGAAGCCGGGGGCAAGCTCCACACCGGTCGGAGCCGCAACGATCAGGTGGCGACAGCGTTCCGGTTGTGGACCAAGGAGGCAATGCTCGACATCGCCGGCCTGACCATGAACTTCCAGCACGTTCTCATCGACAAGGCCAGATTGGCCGGTGAGGCCTACCTGCCCGGCTACACCCACCTGCAGCGGGCTCAGCCGGTGCCCTTGGCCCACCACCTGCTGGCGCATGCCTGGGCTCTCGGCAGGGATGTCGATCGCCTCCTGGCCACGGCCAAGCGGCTCAACGTGTCACCGCTCGGTGCCGGGGCGCTGGCGGGAACGTCGCTGCCGCTCGATCCGGTGTCGACCGCCGTCGACCTCGGCTTCGATCGCCCGTTCACGAACTCACTCGACGTCACCAGCGACCGCGACTTCGTGGCCGAGGCACTGTTCACGCTGGCCGTGCTTGGCGTCCATCTCTCGCGTATGGGCGAGGAGTTCGTGTTGTGGTCATCGCAGGAGTTCGGCTTCGTCACCCTGGACGACGGCTACGCCACGGGCTCGTCGATGATGCCGCAGAAGAAGAACCCCGACATCGCCGAGCTGACACGGGGTAAGACCGGCCGGCTCATCGGCAACCTCACCTCGTTACTGGTCACGCTGAAGGGCTTGCCGCTGGCCTACAACCGGGACCTGCAGGAGGACAAGGAACCGCTGTTCGACTCCTACGACCAGATCAGTCTGGCCCTCGTCGCGTTCGGCGGCATGATGGAGACGGCCTCGTTCAACACGGTGGCCATGGCGGCCGCAGCCGACGACCAGACCTCCTTGGCCACCGACCTGGCCGAGATCCTCGTCGAGCAGGGTGTCCCGTTCCGGGAAGCCCACGCCATTGTCGGTGGCCTGGTGCGGGATTCGCTCGGCCGAGGCGTGCCGCTGTCCGATCTCGTCGGTGGGCATCCCGCCTTCCCCGACTCGGTGGCCTTTCTCTTCGCTCCGGGAGCCGCCGTGTCGCGGCGGGCCAGCCCTGGCGGTGCCGGTGCGGGTCCCGTGGCCGAACAGTTCAAACAGATCGAGGCCGACATGGCGCGGTCGGGGTCGCGCCTGCGCACGATCGCCGCATCGCTCGAGCCGTCCGACTGACAAAAGCCGGCTTGTGAGCGCAGCGTTCGATCGCCACGACACTCGAACATCGGAAGCGTCGACGCAGGATCTCGACAGCCTGCTCGCCGGGCGGGCGTCGATCGTCGCCCGGCTACTTCTCGGGCTGACGCTGACGGTGGGGGAGCGGTCCGGTCGAATCGTCGAAGTGGAGGCGTATGAGGGCACCGACGACCCCGCCAGCCACGCCTCTCGGGGGCCGACACCGCGAACGGGGATCATGTTCGGGCCGCCGGGCCGGCTGTACGTGTATCTCAGCTATGGCGTGCACTGGTGCGCCAACATCGTCTGTCATCCCGACGGAGTGGCGGGCGCAGTCCTGCTGCGGGCCGTCGAGCCGCTGGCCGGAGTGGACGAGATGTGGGCCGATCGTCCGTCGGCGAAACGGGAACGGGATCTCGGGTCCGGTCCGGGCAAGTTGTGCGCCGCGCTCGGGATCACCTCGGACCACAACGGCGTCGATCTGCTCGACGAACGGGCCCCGGTGCGATTGTGGCGGCCCGCCGATCACCGGCCGGTCGACGGAGGCGATCTGGCCGTCGGGCCGCGAGTCGGTATCAGCAAAGCGGTCGATCGGCCGTGGCGGTTCGGTGTCGCCGACAATCCGCATCTCTCCCGCCCGTTCTGACGGTCCCGCTCCCTGCCGGCGATTCCAAAGCACGAGAGCAGGGGTCGGGAACCACCGGTGGGCGGGTTGTAGACTGTGGCGTGGTTCCAGCCGACCGTGAGCAGCCTAGCCGGCCCGACGGCTCGGGATTCCTGGTCGTCGACGACACCTCACAGGCCTTCGACAGTGATCCCGACAACCTTGGCACAGCGATCTCCTTTCTCGAAACCGCACTCCTGCCCGAGTTCCAGGAGGTCGACCGGGAGCGGATCCTCAGGTTCTGTGCCGACCATGCGGACGCCTTGCAGCGTTCCTGTCTCGAGGGCCACCTCACGGCCTCGGCCTTTGTCGTCGACCCGGCGGCCGACGCCGTGGCCCTGATCCACCACCGGAAGCTCGGCCTATGGCTCCAACCCGGAGGTCACGCCGACGGTGAGGGGAACCTGGCGCTGGTCGCCCGCACCGAGGTCGATGAGGAGGTCGGCCTCACGGAACTCCGCTGGTTGTTCCCGGCGTTCGACCTCAGTGTTCACCCGATTCCCGCCCGGCCAGGCGAACCGGAACACCTACACCTCGATCTTCGGTTCGTGGCCCTGACGGCAAACGGGGTCCCGACCGCGGAGCTCACGGTCAACACCGCCGAGACAAGGGGCGCCGGCTGGATCGACCGAGCCGATTCACGGTTCAGCGCGGTTGAGGATGTACGGGTGGCCGCAGGTCGAGCTCTCGACCTGGCGGCTGCCTTCGGTTGACACGGAACCCAGCGGGGTTGACTTGACGCCCCGGACCGACGCTCCCTACGATTAGCCGATCGGCCAACGGCACTGGCCGTGGTCGATCGGCCCGTTGGGCACGGTCACGCATGCCGGTCGACGCAAGCCGAGTCCACGGACCAGAGAGACGACCGAGAGGGTGGAACCGTGAAGGTACGAGTCAACACGGATCTGTGTCAGGGGCACAACCGGTGTTACGCACTGGCCCCGGAGCTCTTCGACATCGACGACTATGGCTCGGCTTTCGCCATCGGCGACGGAACCGTGCCGCCCGAGCTTGAGGAGAAGGCCAAGCTGGCCCGCGACAACTGCCCCGAGTTTGCCGTGGAGCTCGAGAAGTAGCCGGGCGGTCGCCGGTTCCCCGGTCGATGGGCGAGCCGGCGGGGCGAACGCACTGGAGATCAACATGGAGCAACGACCACCCGTCGAGGATTGGACCTCCGAGTACGACATCTTCGATCCGGCCTATGTGCAGGACCCGACCCCGATCTGGCGCGACCTTCGGGAACGATGCCCGATCGCCCATACCGAGCGGTGGCAGGGCTCCTACCTGCCTACCCGCTACCGCGAT
>JAOTVU010000217.1 GCA_029863385.1 Acidimicrobiia bacterium | reverse complement strand
AAGGTTGCGCTCAGGGGGGCGACGAATCGGGAGTGAACCCATCCGACGACCTCTCCCGCTTGGACCTCGTACCAGACCGATGTCGGCGGTCCGAGACGGCGGGCTCGACCCGCGTACACCAGACCGGTCGTCAGGGGATCGAGCGAGTCGAGTATGGCTTGATCATCACCGGGCAGGGCTCGAACATTGAGCTCGTCTTCGACGGCGACGCCGATAACGCCGAAGGTGGCGCCGGGACCGAAGATCCCTTCGAAAGGTTGGCCCGGCAGCAACGATGCGACCAGGTCGGCCCACTGCGCTCGGTCGACCTCGATGCAACTCCGTTGAAGCCACTCGCCGAACTCATCGCAGCTGCCCTCGAGTTCGTAGCGCACCATGTCGACTTCATCGAACTGAAACGCCGTCGAGTTCAGCTCGGCCAGCAGCAAACCGCTCCCACAGCTCGAGTTGGCGCCGGCCGGTGTCAGTTCGGCCCGGAAGTCATCGAAGTCGACGACCAACAGGCCGTCGTCGATCGTTGCCGAGCGGACGGTGTCTTCTGTTGCGGTCGAGAAGAACGAGAAAGCTTCCTCGGCCTCGTCCGCTGTCGGCCCGGCGACCAACTGGTCGAAGCCGGCTCGGATCGGTTCGGTACCGGCCGGCACCGAACGCTCATGGGGTGCCACAGCGGCGCAGACGTCGGGATCGCCGGTGCCGAAGTACACCAGGACATCCCGAGTCGGCGGTGGTTCGGTCGATGTGATCGTGGTTCCGGTGGTCGACGGAGTCGATGGTGTCGAGGTTTCATCGATGGTCGTGACCGTCATCAATCCGGTGGTCTCGTCCTCGTCGCCGGAGTCGCCGCAAGACACGATGAGCAGGACGAGCACTCCGAAGAGCGCTCCGACAAGCAACCTCCGCTTGCTCACCAACGCTCGTTGTCGATGCTCGATCAGCGTGTACATCTCCAGCCTCCTTTCATCGTCGCAGCCGGTCCTGACGGAACACCGGTGGCAACCGACCTCTGCACATCACACGACCGAAGGTGGCGGCAGGGTTTACAGCGTCATCGACTCGACATGCGATGACAACGAGTCCGGGGCGATGGCCCGATGCTCGACGCCCGCCCTGGTCGAGCGCAATCTCCACCGCCTCCCGCTACCGACGTCGCCTACGCCGTGCAGAGACCGCCCTCATCGTCCATACTTGGCTCATGACCAGCGGCGGTAACGTTCATCAGCCCGGCGTCGACGACACCGACGTTGATCTCGAGCTCGACTTCGACATCGAGGATCTTCTCCATCCCGACGAGCAGCGGCGATTTCGTCGGCTGTGCATCGACACCTCCGCCGAGGAGCTGGCGCAGATGATCGATGTGGTCGGCATCCACCTCGACCACGTCAGGGCCAACGCCGGACCGAGCACCGATCTCGAGACCGCCGAACTCGTGGCGGATGCGGCCACCAGGCTCCTGGCCTTCAGCAACGACTTCGACCGTCGCGAACGGACGCTCGTCCGCGGCGCAGTCGAGTACTTCATCCTCAACGACGATGCCTCCGACGACCTGGAGGACGTGCTCGGATTCGACGACGACGCCCGCGTCCTCAACTCCGTGCTCGACCGGATCGGCCGAGCCGAACTCAAGGTTCGCCTGCCGGGCTGAGGTGCTCGAGCCCCTGCGCCGCCGGCCGTCATGACAGCCCATTCGGCCGGAATCGTCCTCTATCGTCGGTCGGCTGCCACCGAACCCGTGGAGCACTCCGTCGAGATCCTGCTCGTCCACCCCGGCGGGCCGTTCTGGGCAAACAAGGACGAGCATGGATGGTCGATCCCCAAAGGTGAATTCGATCCCGACGCCGAAGCAGCGGCCGACGCCGCCCGCCGGGAGTTCGCCGAGGAGCTGGGCCGGCCGGCGCCCACTCCCCCGGCGGAGGTTCCCGAGGTTGCGCTCGACCCGTTCCGAGCCGGTCGCAAGACGATCCATGCCGTGCTGATCGCCGCCGACTTCGAACCGGATCCCATAGTCAGCAACACCGTCGAGATCGAGTGGCCGCCACGGTCCGGCCGGATTGTCGAGGTGCCCGAGATCGACCGCGCCGAGTGGTATTCACTGGCCGAGGCCCGGACCAGGCTGCACAAGGGACAGGCCCCGATCGTCGATCTCATCGTCGCGACCCTGGCCGACTGATTGCGCTCGGAGCCCAGTACCGCCGTACGCCCACTCGCCAGGCTTCTTACGAGATGGCGACAAACGGCCGGTTCGTTTGGTGTCCACGGGCGAGGATGTACCATCGATTTTGTGCTAGTTGAGCTCGGCCCGTGCCCGGCTGTCGAAGCCGAAGGGTGGACGAAGTTCGCCCGTCGCCTCATCATCGAACTCCGTTCCGATCCCGAGGCCATGAGTCGGGTTTCCCCCGACATGGTTGACCTCTGGGGCGTCTACATCGATCGCTGGTCGGCGAAAGCGGCCGAAGCCGAGTCGTCCGGCGACCCGTTCCGTTGGTCAGGACAGATCGACCCCGAGGTCGGTGAATTCCTCCTCCACGGCCTCGACAAGTGCCTGCATTCCCCGTTCATTCGCGAGGCCGCCACACCCCTCGAGGCGGCGACCCACAAGCCGTTCACGATGACGGTGGTACGGGCGTTCGTCGACGGGCTCGCCTCCGAGGGTGAGAGCTGCTGTCACTATGTCGACCAGGTTCTGACCTCGTTCAGCGACGTCCTCGACGACTGACCGATCTACGACGCATCGGCGGTGAGGGCTCGTCCGGCCAGCACGTCACGCTGCGGACGACCGGCCCGTAGGGCGATTCGTCCGTCGATCATCACCCACGAGATCCCGGCGGAGGGGCGGCCCGGTTCGGCCACCGTCGCCTGGTCGGCTATCTGTAGCGGATCGAACACGACGATGTCGGCATCGGCACCACGCTGTAGACGACCTTTTCGCTTCATGGCCGGAATCATCCGCTCGACCCGGAGTGCCGGCTGGATCGTCATCTTCGCCAAGCCGGTGCGCAGGTCGAGTACCCCCAGCTCCCGAACGTAGCGGCCCAGGGTTCGGGCGAACGTCCCGGCCCCCCGGGGATGATTGTTGAGCCCCACCGTGGGGATTGCGTCGCTGCCGATCATCACCCACGGCCGGGTCATGGCCAGCTGGACCTCGTCCTCGGGGATCGAGCCGATGGCGGCCACGAGTTTGTTCTCCGCTCTGGCCCGGGCGAAGGTGGCGGGAGTCAACCGCTCCGTGGTTCCGGCGACCTGCAGATCGCCGTAGTCGATCCGGTACCGCTTCCGCCAGCCCCGGGAGAACCGGTTGCTCGCCAGAAAGGTCCCCCAGAAGTCGTAGGGGTAGACGCAGGCCGTGACGTCGATGCCGAAATCCCGGGCCTGCTCGATCAGGGCGATGGCCTCCTCCATGACGAACGTCCCGCCGGTGCTGGTCAGGTGCTGAATGTGGGTTGCGGCCTCATGGCGCTCGGCGATGCTCATCACCTCGGCGATCGCCTCGAGGCTCGTGCCGGGCGGCTCCGGATCGGAGTAGCGCAGGTGGAAGAAGCTGACATGGCCGTACTCGGCGGCGACCGCCACGAGCCTGGCCATCTCCTCGTTGGTGGTTCCCGGCGAGTACTCGGGAGAGAACGCGATACCGGCGAAGCCCCGCTCGATGCCGTTGCGGGCGGCCTGTTCCAGTCGGTCCAGCGCAGCCGACGACGGCGGGTCCTCAATGCCGATTCCGAGTTGACTACCCCGCCAGTAGTGATGGTGGAACGCGCCGCCGAAGTGAACCGGTGAGACCCCGGTGTACCGATCGAAGAACTGCTCGGCCGACGACCCGACACCGTGCAAGGCCAGGTTCGACGTCACGCCGTCCGCGATCTTCAACCACGCCCCGAACTCGTTCGGCTCGTAGGACAGCAGGTCGATGAAGCCGGGGGCGACGATGAGTCCTGTGGCGTCGATGGTGTCACGGCCCTCGAGCGGCACCGCGAGCAGGGCTGTGATCCGGTCCGCGTCGATGCCGACATTGACCAGGCCGTCGAATCCCGACGCCGGGTCGATGACCCGACCGTTGTTGATCACGACATCGAAGCGATGATCGGGCCCCGGACCGGTCGCCTCGCCGGCCATGACCGGCGTAGCCACGGGCCCGGCGGGGCTCTCGACGATTTCGATGTCCGGCCTGTCCGGTACGGCCTCCAGCTGAGCCCACGTCGGCACGGTCGACGTGCCGCCACCGGTCTCGACGTGATACTCCTGCCAGGTCGACCACGCCAGCCGGGTGGTCACGGCCGCGGCCGCACCGAATCCCAACGTGGTCAGGAGCTTTCGGCGGTTCCAGAGATGCGGGTTGTCGAGCGGCGATCGTGACATGCAGCGACGGAACTCGGCGAGGCGATCGATCAGCGGCGGCTCGGGACCGTCGGCAACGCCGGATTCCTCACCGAAACCTAGCTCAGTTCCGGCGTCCCATCGGGGAATGGTGCCGACGTCGAGGCCACTGCGGCTACTGTTTGGGCGTGCCGTTGGACATCCCCCACCTCTACCGCCTCGGTATCGTCGGCGCCGGTCAAATCGCCAGGATGACCTATCAGGCCGCGGTCAAACTCGGGATCACCCCCCGGCTGTTCGCCGAGCGGTTCGACGATTCGGCGGCCCAGGTTGCCCCCATGGTGGTGCTCAACCACCCGGATGCACTCGCCGGCTTTGCCACCGATTGTCAGGTCGTCACGTTCGAGCACGAACGCATCGACATCGGGCTGCTGCAAGCCCTCGAGGAGAACGGAAACCTGCTGAGGCCGGGAACCAAGACGATCCGGGCCGCATTCGACAAACTCCACCAGCGGCGGGTGCTCCGACACCGCGGTTTCAATGTGCCCGAGTTCGCCGAGATCCTGGGACCCGACGACGTCCTGGATTTCGCCTCCCGGTTCGGCTACCCGATCGTGCTCAAGACCATCCGGGCGGCGCCACCCGGCCAGCGGGGTTTCTGGGTGGTCGATGATCGCAACGAGGCCATGAGGGTCCTCGCCGAATTCGGGCACCTCGCTCTGATGGCCGAGCAGTTCCAGGCGATCATCAAGGAACTGGTGGTCATCATGGTCCGCCGCCCCGGCGGCCACATCCGCTTCTATCCGATCACCGAGATCACCAATCAGGACGGCATCTGCCTCGAAATCCGGGCACCGGCCGACATCGGCCAGCGGCTGGCCGGCGAAGCCCGCGACATCGCCACCCGGCTGGCCAACGAGCTCGACGCCGTCGGCGTGCTGGCCGTCGAGATGTTCCTGACGATCAACGGCCTCGTGATCAACGAACTGGCCGCACGACCCCACAACGCCGGCCACTTCACCATCGAGGGCTGTCCGACGTCACAGTTCGAGAACCACGTCCGGGCGGTCCTGGATCTGCCGCTCGGACCGACCTGGGCGCTGAACCCGGCGGCCGTGACCATCAACGTCCTCGGCGGACTCGACGGCGTCGATCCCACCCAGCACCTGGGTGAGGCGCTTGCGGTCGAGGGCGTCCACGTTCACCTCTACGGCAAGCAACCACGACCGGGCCGCAAGCTCGGTCACGTCACCGCATTCGGTGATGACATCGACCAGGCCCGCGAGCTGGCGCGCCGGGCCGAGGCCGCCCTTCTCGGCCGTCGCCCCTTTCCCTAGCTGTGGTAGCGGCCTGCCGTTCGGCACGTCGACGGCGTTCGGGGCCGTGCTACGGTCTGGGCATGGGTAGTGACACTACGGAGGCCGCAGTCGCAGCGGCGGCGCACAACCCCGATCGGATCACGGTCGTCGACCATCCACTCGTGGCGCACAAGATCACGATGTTGCGCGATGAAACCACCCCGTCGTCCGCGTTCCGGATGCTGTGTCAGGAGGTCACGCTCCTCACGGCCTACGAGGCCCTGCGCCATCTGCCCGTCCACAATGTTCCCGTCAAGACACCGGTGGCCGAGACGGAGTCGCCAGTGCTGAGCGGCCTGGCACCGGCCATCGTCGGCATCCTCCGGGCCGGTCTGGTGATGGTGGAGGCCATCCTGACCCTGATTCCCCACGGCCGCGTGGGCCACCTCGGTCTCTACCGCGATCCGGAGACCCACCAGCCCGTCGAGTACTACCGGAAACTGCCGGAGAACATGGACCAGCGAGAGGTGCTGCTCGTCGATCCCATGCTGGCCACGGGCGGATCGGCCGTTCAGGCGCTCGACATCCTGACCGCAGCCGGCGCATCCGACATCCGGATGCTGTCGATCATCGGCTGTCCCGAAGGCATCGCCGCCGTCCAGGAGCGACACCCCGACGTGCACATCACACTGGCCGCATTGGATCCACGGCTCAACGACCAGGCTTACATCGTGCCGGGCCTCGGCGACGCCGGCGACCGGATCTACGGGACGAAATAGCGGCACACGAGTCAAAGAGAGCAAACAGATGACAGCCGACGATCAG
>JAOTVU010000216.1 GCA_029863385.1 Acidimicrobiia bacterium | reverse complement strand
TATCACCAGGTGGGAAGCAGCCCTGGGCCGTTCTTCGGGCTCTCGCAGGGTGGTTTTGTGATTCTCGACGAGATCCACCATGCCGGAGAGGAACGCACATGGGGCGACGGGGCGAGGGTGGCGTTCGACGGGGCCGGCCGCCGATTGGCCCTGTCCGGGACCCCCTTTCGATCCGACACCAACTCCATCCCTTTCGTCCGTTACGTCGACGACATGGTCGTCCCCGACGTCGAATACGGGTACGGCGAGGCCCTGGCCGACGGACGGGTGGTGCGTCCGGTCTACTTCCCCCGCTTCGGCGGGTTCATGGAGTGGACGGCACCCGACGGTGCCGCTCTGGCCGCTTCGTTCGATGACACCCTGGCCCGGACCGAGGCCAACCAGCGGCTGCGAGTGGCCCTGAGCCTGGAGGGCGAGTGGTTGCCGACCGTTATCGGACACGCCAACGAGCAGCTGGTCAGGATCCGGGAGGCCCACGACGATGCCGGCGGTCTGGTCATCGCCAGCGACCAGGACCATGCCCGCGGTATCGCCGGTCTGTTGCGACGCCGATTCGGGGTGAAACCGGTGGTGGCCACGAGCGAGGATCCGGATGCCTCCGAACGCATCGCTGCCTTTGCCCAGAGCGATGATCCCTGGATCGTGGCCGTCCGCATGGTCTCGGAAGGGGTTGACATTCCCCGGTTGCGGGTTGGGGTGTACGCCACGACGACCACCACCGAACTGTTCTTTCGCCAGGCGGTGGGACGGATCGTCCGCCACATTGCCGGTCAGGGCCGGCAGCGGGCCTACCTTTTCATGCCCGACGATCCCCGCTTGCGGCACTTCGGACACACCATTGCCGATGCCCGCCGTCACTGCCTGGCCAACAACAGCAGGCAGGATTCGGCTGAGGTCGACGATGACGAGCGGCCCCGAGACGGCGACGGAGACCAGATGTCGCTGTTCTCGGTTCTGTCGGCCACCGCTACCGATGCCGCTACCGATGCCGATGCCTGGGCCGATGCCTGGGCCGATGGCCCGGCCGATGACGAGGATGTCTTGGCCGACCACGACGAACCGGAGGCTGACGGGGAGACGGCGTCGGTTGACATCGACCTGTCAGCCGAGTCGCTTGTCGTCGACCTGCGTCAGCTGCCGCCACCGGCGCTCGGCCGACCCGTCGGCCATGGTGGTGTCGGATTCGACCGCAACGAGCGGGACCGGCTTCGTCGGATCAACAACGACTTGACCAAGGAGCTCGTCGACCTGACCGGACGACCTCACTCCCAGGTCAACGCCGAGCTGAACCGCAACGCCGGCATCGCCAAGGTCTCGGAGGCGACCATCATCCAGCTCAACCGACGTAGCCGGGCCGCCGAAGAGTGGTTGCGCCGGGAGCATCGTCGTCGCCGGTTCACCCGTTTCGTGTAGCCGAACGAGCCCGACCGATGTTCGAGTCTTGGCCGGTCATGGCCACCTGGGTCGTTGATTCCGGTCAGGCCCGACGCGGTCGGGTGCTCGATTGGCTCGACGGTCACCAGCCGGCCGTCAACGGGTAGATCCGGCCCTACTCGGCCAAGCCGACCTTGAACAAACCGGCAACGATGCGGTCCTTGTTGTCCTCGCCCGAATAGAGGATTCGGCTCCGGTATCGGGCAATCGAGAAGTCCGGGCGTGCCTCGAGGATCGCGGCCACGTGAGAGGTGGTCTCGTCGACCAGGTCCAGCTGACCCAACGTCGCCGCCACGGCCAGATGCGATTGCAGGTACTGCGGGTTGATCTCCTACGCCTGCTGCCCCCAGGCGAGCGCAGCGTCGTAGTTCTCGAGCATGAAGTGAGCCCAAGCCAGATCATTGGCGATGTCGTACCGGAAGGGCTCGTGACGGCCCAACCGCCAGGCATCGGTGAGTGCCTCGATCGCCTCCGCAGGCTGGCCGGCCGCGTTGAGCACTGCTCCCAGCATGTGGTGGCCCAGAAAGGCTTGGGGGTTGATTTCCACAGCGCGCCTCGCCGCACGCAGTCCTCTTTCGATGTCGCCGGTCACGGCGGCCGTCGCGGCGACGGCGGCGAGGACATCCGGATGGTTGTTGTCGAGCTCATAGGCGCGTTCGACCGTCGCGAAGCCCCTGGCCCACGGATCGACGTCACCGCGCCAGCCGTTGATGGCCAACATCAGCCAGCAGGTCGCCAGTCGCACCGCCGCAACCGCAAACGACGGATCGGCCTCGAGCGACTTGGTGAAAAGCTCCGATCCAGCGAGAAAGCCGTCGATGCTGTGCTTGTTGTACTCGTACATGCCCTGCAAGTAGAGATCCCACGCATCGAGAGAGCGCTGCGGATTTGTCTTTGAGGTCTCGGCGGCTGCATCCCACACAGCAGGACGCAGCCGCGCCGCAATCGCGTCGACGAGCTCATCCTGGAGATCGAAGATGTCGGTGAGCTGTCGGTCGTAGCGTTCCGCCCACACGTGGCGACCGGTCTCAGCATCGATCAACTGGGCGGTGACCCTCACCCGATCACCGGCCTTGCGGACGCTCCACTCGACTACGTGAGTGGCGTCCAACTCGCGCGCGATCGTTCGGACATCCTTCGATGTCCCTCGGTAGGCATACGTCGAGTTGCGGGCCACCACTCCGAGGTTGGACGCGTAGGACAAAGCTGTGATCAGATCCTCGGCGATCCCGTCGGCAAAGTAGTCCTGCTCCGGGTCCTGGCTCATGATCACGAAAGGCAGCACGGCAACAACGCCAACGAGGCGCTCCTTCGATTGCGGAGCGTCGCGGCGTGGGTCCGAGCGGCCCATCTTCCACAATCGCACTGGATCGCGCATGTTTTTTGAGCTCATGGAGCCCGTCATCGACGAGTTCGACGTCGACCTTGCCGCGGACCGCATCGCGAACCGCCGTCGTCAAGGCCACACCACCTGGGTCGGCAGCCGCCTCGACGCGGGCAGCCACGTTGACTCCGTCGCCGTAGATGTCTCCGGCGTCATCGGCCACCACCTCGCCGAGGTTGATTCCGATTCGGAATTGCATGCGCCGTGCATCCGGCAGGTTGCGGTTCCGCTCACGCATGAGCTCCTGCACCTCGACTGCAGCGGTCAAGGCAGCACTCGCGGAGGGAAACTCCAGCAGCGTGCCGTCGCCGGTGGTCTTCACGATCCGGCCCCCGTGGTTGAGCATGACCGGGTCGATGACGTCGCGGTGCGCCCGCAGGGATGCGAGTGTCCCTTCCTCGTCGTCGGCCATCAAGAGCGAGAAGCCGACAACATCAGCGAACACGATCGCAGCCAGCCGGCGAGCACCTTCCATGGCTGCGAGGATACCGATGCTGCGGAGTCGCCCAGCGGGCCGCGGCCACCATTGGCCACGCTGCTCACGGCGGAACCCGTTTGATGGTGCCGCCGTCTTGCCCCTTGTCGACGTGGTCCGGACCGGGACCAGGACAGGGCCGGGTTCACCTGGTGGAACCGGCGGGGCGACTTCTACTCGACCGACGACCCTGACACCGGGCGTTCCGACGAGGGACAGCGAGTCCAAGCAGATTGATGGATGTAGAATGAATGTGTGGAGACGGGGAAGGCGGGTTCCGAGCAGCTTCTCGACCAGTCGATGGACGCTCATCAGGGAGCCCATCCAGGACTGAGGTCGATTCTGGAGGAAAGCGACCCCGGGGTAACCGCACGATTCGCCGCAGCCGGCCGCTCCATGGCCATCACCGGTGAACAACCAACGGTGTCGCTCGGCCTCGATCAATACGAGGTGCCCTTCCCGGCACCCGATCCGCGGGCCGCTCTGGTCGAGCCGGCGTCGGGTAGGGATTGGCGCCGTCTGGCCGACCGAGTCGGTCACCGGCCGGTGGCCGCACTGATCGGGGTGGCCCTGCTGGCTGCCGTCTTTGCCGCCTTCATCGCCCGACACAGCCAGTCCCTGGAGGATGACGTCGACTCCCGGCTGGCCAACGCCGGGGGAGTCACCGAGTCCGATGCCACGCTGGCTCTGGTTCCAACAGATTCGGGCGTCGACGGGGTCGGCACCGGGGCTGAATCCGGCCGTTCAACCGGTGACGCGGGCGATTTCGGCCCTGTGGAGTACTACGCCGGGCAATTGAGTGAGCCGGTGGAGGACTTGACCAGCGACATCACCTGGGAGACGAGCACCGCCCCTCCACCGACATCGTCGTCAAGCAGCGGCCCCGAGCAGACGGTCTCGAGCACAACTCCGACGACCCCGCCGGCCTCGACCGACAAGCCGGATACCACGGTGACCGCTCCGCCCGGTGGGCCGAACGCGGTGGCCATTGCCCCGGGTCGCCCGTCGGCCCAGGATCCTGAAGTGGTCACCAGTGAGGAGATCGTGCTCAGGGCCGAGGATCAGGGCCGCAACATCCAGTACCGGTTCACCATCCACCGATGGAACGAGGACACCGGTCAGTGGGAGCAGAGCGCCCAGAGTCGATGGCGTCGGCGATCCGAGGTGCGGATCGACACCCGTCCTTATGCCGGTGAGACCGTCCGCTGGACGGTGTCGGTTCGGGATCGTGGTCGGAACCAGTCGGCCGAGAGCACGCCGCTGTACTTCCAGGTTCCGGGCGGAAACGGAGGCGACCGGCAGGACCAGGAGACGGCGGCCCCGGAGCTGACCAACGGCGGTTTCGAGGGGGTTGATCTCCGAGGCCGCTCGCATGACATCGTTCTCGACACCCAGGTTGCCGGATGGTCGAGTTCGCTCCGAGTCATCGAGATCTGGACCAACAGCTTCGATCCGTCGGTTCAGGCTGCATCCGGTACCCAGTTCATCGAGTTGAACTCGGTGGCGGGATCCACCATCTCCCAGGTGATTGCCGTCGCTCCGGGCACGACGATTCGGTGGAGCCTGTCCCATCGGAGCCGTCAGTTCAACGATGAAGCCATCGAGGTCTTGGTCCGTCCGGTTGACGGTCGCGGCTCGTGGTCCGATGCCCTCACCGCTCCGGTCGGGAGTTGGGTGCTCCACGACGGGACGTATCGGGTTCCCGACGACGTCCGACGGATCGAGTTGCTGGTCCGATCCGTCACCGCGGGCTCGGTGGGCAACTTCATCGACGATGTTCGGGTTCAGGCGCTCGACTAGGCTCGGCGCCGGGCGATCCCGGTTCAGCGGTTGCTGTCGACGTCGGTACCGGGCCGGCTGCCACCGTCCAACATGTCGAGCCGGCGTTGTAGTCGTCGCCGGGCCAGCCAGCTCATCGAGGCAACGGCGGCCGCAGCCTGCCGCTCGGCTTCGGCGATTCGACGGTTGGCCTCCAACCGGGCCTGGCGTTCCCGTTCGACGACCGCCGCCTCGTGCTCGACACGGGCCCGTAGCTCGGCCAACTTGGCGTCGGCGATCAGCCGGGCATTCCGCTCGTCCCGAAAGCGGTCGTTGACTCGCTGCCGTTCGTAGCGTTCCTCGGCCAGTTCCCGAACCATTCGCTGCTGGCCCTCGGCCATGGCGGTCATGGCCCGCTGAGACTCCCGGGCCCTGGCCTCGGCCTCGGCCCGTTCCTCATGGGCACCGAGCAGTCGGCTGAGCAGGGCACCGTCGATGATCTCGGCGACCGTGACCTCCTCCTCGGTTCGGGTGAAGTCGGCCGGTGCGGTCAAAGCGTTCTCGTGGGTCGGGGCCATCCACACGACCGGCTGGTGGGCCGAGGTGAGATCGACGGTGTCGATGGACCAACCGTGGCGGTCGGCCAGATCCGGCAAGGCCTCCACCGGGATCACCCAGACCGCTTCGTCGCTGCCGTCGGCATCCTGTTGCCGGCTGGCCTCCGGTAGTGAGCCGACTCGGATCATACGTTGTAGATGGTCGACGTCGACGCCGATACGGCTCGACAGTTCACCCAGGGTTACTACCTGTGTCATCGGTTTCAAAGCCTCCACGGCGGCTGAACTCCCCGGTCGGGGCGTTCTGGTAGGCCATTGCCTTGCCGTCGCCAACGGGGCGACGGATCGGATCTGCAACGTCGCACTGGTCGCGACGGCACCGAAGATACGAGGTCGGTCCGAAGACCGGGTGGATGGCGGCGAAGTCCGGCAACAAGCAGGCCCGGAACGGCCGCTTCCCGAGCGGCCTTCAATGGTCGTTACTTTTCTGTTACGGCCGGGTTCGGCTTCGATACCCCACACCGGGTAGCACGCAGAGCATTTCGTAGAGCAGATTTGCCCCCAGCAGGGCGGTGGCCCCGGATGGATCGTAGACCGGTGCAACCTCGACCAGGTCGACGCCGACCAGGTCGATTCCACGGCAGCCGCGGATGATTTCCAGGGCCTGAACCGTGGTCAGGCCGCCGATCTCGGGGGTTCCGGTTCCTGGGGCGAACGCCGGGTCGATCCCGTCGATGTCGAAGCTCAGGTACACCGGCCCCCCGCCGAGTCGATCCCGCACCTCGGCCATCAGAGGCTCGAGCGACCGGTGCCAGCACTCCTCGACCTGCACCACCCGAAACCCCTGCTGTCGGGACCAGTCGAAGTCGTCGGCGGCATAGCCGGTTCCCCGAACCCCGATCTGCACCACCCGGTTGC
>JAOTVU010000215.1 GCA_029863385.1 Acidimicrobiia bacterium | reverse complement strand
TGTCGACGTTGTGGACCGGCCGGGTTCGCCCGCAGTTCGTTGGTCAGCCGGATGATCTCCCGCTCGATATCGCTCAGCTCGGTGCTGACAACCGTCGTCGACGAACCGGCCACCGTCGAGCCTGTCGAGGAGACCGAGGTCGCTGTGGTGTCCGACCCGTCACCCCCGGAGAGGACCGTCGTGTTGGACGACGCCGTCGTGGTCGACGAGCCACCGTCATCACCGGTTGCCGAGGTCGAGGTGGACGTCGCGTCGGCCGAAGCAACCGTCGACGAGTCGGACGCATCAACCGTCGTCGATGAAGAGGTCGTCGCCGCCGACCCGACTGTTGTGCTCACCACCAGCGAATCGGGGGCCAACCCGACACCGCTGTCGGCTCCGCCAGTCGGCGAGGCAGGCGCCGTCGCCTCCACAGGACCGACCGAACTGGCGGTCACGTCGACCGCATCGCCACCGGTCAGCAGACCCACGCCGACGACCAGACCCACGATGGCGACGGCAAAGGCCAGCCATCCGAGGACTGCCCGCTCGGTTCTTCGGCTCATCAGCCGCCCGCCTTGTTGTTCGACATACCGCTCTCGTCCAGCGACACGCCCGCCGAACACCATCGACTCATGGGCGCCTCACCCCAGTCCTCTCTCCCCGGGCCGGCCGTCGGTGGTCGTGACTCCATGGTCGTCACGAGGCCGAACCCGCCCCCTATTTCTACCAGACCGGCGGCCCGCTCGGTGTCAACGTCACGGAATCCATCGGGCCGAATCCACCCGATAGACGCCGATCCGGAGGATCCGCTCCACGAGTTTACGTTCCGCAAACTCTCTCGCTGCCCCGGGGTGCCCTGGAGATCCATCTTTCCGCATCCCGATAGGCTCGGAACCGTGGCTTACCAGTCCCTGTACCGACGCTACCGATCACAGCGGTTCTCGGAGCTGCGCGGCCAATCCCACGTCACCACGGCCCTGAAGTCGGCCGTGGCCAACGACCGGGTCGGTCACGCCTACCTGTTCAGCGGCCCCCGGGGCACCGGTAAGACCTCCACGGCCCGCATCCTGGCCAAGGCGCTCAACTGTGCCAATCTCGGCGGCGACGGCGAACCGTGCGGCGAATGCGAAAGCTGCCTGGCCATCGAGAACGGCCGCTCGTTCGACGTCCACGAGCTCGACGCCGCCAGCAACAACAAGGTCGACGACATCCGCGATCTCATCTCCCGGGTCAATCTGGGATCGCCGGGCAACACCAAGGTCTACATCCTCGACGAGGTCCACATGCTGAGCGCCGGCGCGGAGAACGCCCTGCTCAAGACCCTGGAGGAGCCACCGGATCACGTGGTGTTCGTGCTGGCCACCACCGAGCCCCACAAGGTCGTGCAGACGATCCGCAGCCGGACCCAGCCCTTCGAGTTCCACCTCCTTCCGGCCGACGAGCTTGAGGAGCACGTCCGTTGGGTGATCGAAGACGCCGGGCTCGACATCCCGGCCGACAAGATCGACGAGGCGGTCGACTACGTGCTGCGCCAGGGCGGCGGCTCGGCCCGTGACACGCTGTCGGCCCTCGATCTCGTCGCCGCGGCCGGGGGAATACCCGCCGGGTCCGACGTCGGGCTCGTGCTCGTCAACGCCATCGGCGACGGCGACCCGCAAGCCGCCGTGGCCGGTCTTCAGCAGGGCTTGAGCAGTGGCCAGGAACCCCGGGTGATCGGTGAGGCGATGGTCGAGGTGCTGCGAGGAGCGTTCCTGGCGGCGATGGGTGCATCACTCGACCACCTCAACGACACCGCCCAGAACAAGGCTCGAGACCTCGGAGCCAAACTCGGCCCGGCCACGCTGACTCGATCGCTGGAATCGATCGGGACGGCACTGGTCGACATGCGGCAGGCCCCGGATCCGCGGGTTCCGCTCGAGGTGACGCTGCTGCGCCTGTGCCGTGATCAGCGGGCGGCGAGCGAGGCCGGTGCGGTCACGGCCGGATCAGGCGCGGGCGGCGGAGGGGCCGACGACGCCACCAAGGCCCTGGTCAGCGATCTCGTCAACCGGATCTCCATTCTCGAACAGCAGGTGACCATCCTGCAGGAGCAGTTGACCGGCGCCGGGGGATCGGCCCTCGATTCCGCCGCCACGTCCGCAGCAGCGTCAGCAGCGCCAGCATCGGCATCGGCAGGACCCCCGGCAGCACCGGCATCGACATCGACGGCACCCTCGGCAGCAGCGGCACCGGAATCGTCGTCGTCCGGCGGCCAGAAAGCGGACGCCGGCGGGCCGGCAGCCGCCGCCCGTAACCGGCTTGCCGGGATGTCGTCGACCAAGACCCCCCGCTCACCTCGCTCGAAGCGGCCCGCCACACCAGCGGCGGCTGAGGCTGCCCCGGCCGCGCAACCCGACGCCGAACCAGAGCCGGCCGCCGCACAAACCCTGTCGGCCGAAGCGGCGGCGACACCGGCAAACGGCACCGGCGGCCGACCCATCACCGCCGGGGAGATGACCCGGGCCTTCGAAAACCAACTCGACGAGGTCAGCCAACGGGCTCGCGTCCGTTTCCAGGTTGGGACGGTGTCGGCGGTCAACGGCTCGACCGTCGTCGTCTCCGTGCCCAACACCCATTACGTGAGCCGGTGCCAGGAAGTGAAGGCCGAGGTCGAACAGGCGCTCAGCCGCCACTTCAATCAGCCGCTCACGGTCGACGTGATCGTCGACGCGTCAGGCCCGGCCGAGTCGATGGACCCGGCCAAGCTGGAATCAGCCCGGGCCCGACCAACGGATGATTCACTGGATGACGTCGGCCCGGTCGAGGACCTCGCCGACGCCACCGATCAATCGGCCGACGGCGTCGACCGGTTGACCAAGGCATTCCCCGGTTCGAAGATCATCGAACCGAAACCCGAGTAGACCCGACCAACAGACCCCGACAGCAGAACCCAGTAGGAGACCTTGTGTCCGATTCCG
Organism: Acidimicrobiia bacterium; assembly: GCA_029863385.1. Taxonomy (GTDB): domain Bacteria; phylum Actinomycetota; class Acidimicrobiia; order Acidimicrobiales; family SZUA-35; genus JAHELU01. The sequence continues at coordinate 3,591 of JAOTVU010000215.1, read as the reverse complement.
ACATGAACGAACAGCCCGATTTGGGAGATCTAGCCGGGGCCCTCGGCGGCGCGGGCGGATTGGACTTCGGCGCCATCCTGGAGCAGGCCCAGGCCATGCAGCAGCAGATGCAGGCCGCCCAGGAGTCGAAGGCGGCCGAAATCGTCACCGGTTCGGCCGGCGGCGGGATGGTCACGATCGAGATGACCGGCGCCGGCGAGTACCGCAACGTCACCATCGCCCCCGCCGCCGTCGACCCCGACGATGTCGAACTGCTCGAGGAGCTGGTACTGGCCGCCCTACGCGACGCCGGTGCGCAGATCGCCGAGTTGCAGGAGTCCGTGCTCGACAACATCGGTATGCCGGACCTGGGCGGCTTCGGCGGTCTACTGGGCTGAGGTGGCGACCATCCTGTGAGCATCTACGCCCGGCCGGTCGAGATCCTGATCGACGAGCTCGGCCGGCTTCCCGGTATCGGTCCGAAGTCGGCCCAACGAATCGCCTTCTTCCTCCTCAAGGCCGACAGGGTCGATGCCAACCGCCTGGCCGACGCCATCATCTCGCTGAAGGAACACGTGTCGTTCTGCGAACGCTGTTTCAACGTGGCCGAGGGTCCGGAGTGTGCGGTGTGCACGAACCCCAACCGCGACCCGCACGTGTTGTGTGTGGTCGAGGAACCGAAGGACATCGCCGCCATCGAGAAGACCGGTGCGTTCGACGGTCTCTACCACGTTCTCCTCGGGGCGATCAATCCGCTGGAGGGCGTCGGCCCCGAGAGCCTCAAGGTGCGGGAGCTCGCACTTCGGGTGGCGAGCGAGGACATCAAAGAGGTGATCCTGTGCACCAACCCGAATCTCGAAGGGGAAACCACGGCGAGCTTCATCGCCAACAAGGTGCTCGCCCCGTTTGCCGACCTGGTGGTGACGAGGTTGGCATCGGGTCTGCCGGTGGGCGGAGATCTCGAGTACGCCGATGAGCTGACGCTGGGCCGGGCGCTGGCCGGGCGCCAGGGCATCAACAAACCCGAGTCGTTCTAAAAGCCGTCTGCGCCGCTGTGGGAACCTCCGGTGACACTGGATGTCACCTCTGCTACGAATTTCGGGACGGGGCCCGCCGCTAATTTACGAATCCGTTACGGAACGGTGTCGGAGATCGGGCGGCCCCGGAATCACGCAAATCTGCCAAAGCAGTGGATTCTCCGCCTCGAGGCCACCATGACTGGTCAACCGGCATAGTTCAAACCAGAATCACCGTCACCAGCGGCCGGAACGTCGTCGCCGGAACGCAAACCCGAACGCGACGGCCGGGCCGGCGGGGAGAGGGTGCACCGACCCGGACGCTGCTTCGCTACGACGCCCCAGTGACCGTGGCGCGGGCGGTATGGGTAAACCGGCCACTGAGACGTCGTAACGATGTTTCCATTATGTTACAACAATTGACAGTACGATGACAAGGGGTTTTTCCGCTTTTCTTCCGAAATCCGGATCAAACCGTCCGCACGATCAGGGCGTCACCCTGGCCACCACCGCCGCACAGGGCGGCCGCGCCGACACCGCCGCCTCGGCGTTTCAGCTCGTGCAACAGCGTCAGGGCCAGACGGCTGCCGGAGGCACCGATCGGGTGACCCAGCGCAATCGCTCCCCCGTTGACATTGACCACCGACTCGTCGATACCGAGATCATCCATGCTGGCCAACGCCACGGCGGCAAAGGCCTCGTTGAGCTCGAACAGATCGATGTCCGACACGCTCATGTCGGTGCCGTCGAGCGCATCGAAGATGGCCCGGGACGGCTGCGTCAGCAACGATGGATCGGGTCCGGCGACCTGTCCGTAGGCCACGACCTCACCGAGCGGACTGAGGCCGAGTTCGTCGACCTTGGCCTGGCTCATCACCACCATGGCCGACGCCCCGTCGGAGATCTGCGAGGCGTTACCGGCGGTGATGTTGCCCGACTTGTCGAACGCCGGGCGAAGACCGGCCAGGCTCTCGGCCGTCGTTCCCGGCCGGACGCCCTCGTCGGTGTCGACCACCATCGGGTCGCCCTTGCGCTGCGGGATCTCGAGCGAGATCATCTCGTCGTCGAAGCGACCCTCCTTGTGGGCCGTGGCCGCCCGCTCGTGCGACAGGGCGGCCAGCTCGTCCTGCGGTTCGCGGGCCAGGCCGGCCGACGCGGCGTACTTCTCCGTGCCGGCTCCCATGGCGCAGGCGTCGAACGCACAGAACAGGCCGTCGTACATCATCGAATCGACGACCGTCTTGTCGCCCGCACGGTAGCCGGCCCGAGCGCCGGGAAGCAGGTAGGGGGCATTGGTCATCGACTCCATCCCGCCGGCAACCACGATGTCGGCCATCCCGGCCTTGATCAGCAGATCGGCCAGGTGGATGGCGTTGAGGCCGGACAGGCAGACCTTGTTGATCGTCGTCGACGGCACGGTCATGGGGATGCCGGCGTTCGCCGCGGCCTGGCGGGCCGTGATCTGACCGGCACCGGCCTGAAGCACGTGGCCCATGTAGACGTAGTCGACCTGGTCGGGCGACACCCCGGCCTTGTCGAGCGCGGCGGCGATGGCCTTGCCGCCCAGCTCCATGGCGCTCATACTCGCCAGCCCCCCGGACAGCTTTCCAATCGGGGTACGGGCCCCGGCCACGATGTACGAGTTGCTCATTTTTTTCCTCCGATTAGCGGGCGTCATGATGCACCGACCGGGTACGGCGGGGTCGCCGATCGGCCGATCGGGCGGACTTCCATCCTCCCTCAACGATGCCACGAAGCCCTAACCGAAGGCCAGCGTGTGAGTGTATGAGCGTGCGAGCCGGTGAGCCGGCTCAGCTGGCTCGCCTCGAGTTTGGGTGCGAGCCGGTAAACCGGCTCACCTCGAGTTTGGCCTTCGGCCAAACATCGCGCTCTGACGGCACTCGTACTGCCGAGCGGCCTCGGTGGCTACGAGGATTCGCTGGAGCGGGCGCTTTCGACCGCTCGCTGCATCGCCTCGCGAACGAGGCGGGACAGGGCATCCTCGTTCTGCAGTTCGATCTCCGGCTCGGCCAGAACGTCCTCGACCTCGGGCACCGAATCCTGGACCTCGGTCGTTTCCCGAGTGGACTCGGCGGCGGCGTACGGATCGGCGTCGAGGTCGATGATGGTCTCCTCGGTGATCGTCTCGCCGTTGTCGTCGGCCATCGCCCGGGCCTCTTCGAGCGCCCTCGCCTCCGACGCCTTGGTCAGGACGTGCTGGCGGGCCTCGTCGAGGACCTGATCGGGTGTGCCCTCGCCGAGCTCCTGCACCGGCTCGGAGTCGAGACGGGAGATGGCCGAGTTGAGCTCACTCTGGGCGGCAATGATCCGTTCGCGGGACGCCTGCTCGGTGATCCGCAGCCGGGCGATGCGACGCTCGGCCTGGTCGATGTGAGCCCGGACCTTCTCCCGGATCTTCTCCTCGGCCTCGAGACGGATGAACTCGCTCTGGGCCTGGGCCTGCTGGAGCAGGTCGGCCACCTGGGCTCGGGCCTCGCTGATCTGGGCCAGCGCCTTGTCGCGCTCCCGCTCGGCCTCCTCGGCGTTCTTGTAGACCTCGCCCTGGCGGGCGGCGACGTAGTCGTCGGCCTCCTTG
>JAOTVU010000214.1 GCA_029863385.1 Acidimicrobiia bacterium | reverse complement strand
GTACCCGGTCGACGGCGACGACTACGCCGACTTCCGCGATGCGCTTGACAAGCTCCGACTCGACGACGGCAGCTTCAGTTTCGAGCCGGAGACCTCGACCGCGCTCGGCTTCGGGTTCCGCTGCGGATTTCTCGGGCTGCTGCACATGGAGATCATCCGGGAGCGGCTGCAGCGGGAGTTCGATCTGAACCTGATCGCCACCAGTCCGTCTGTCGAGTACCGCGTCACGATGAACAACGGTGACGAGATGGTCATCGACAACCCGGCGACGCTCCCTCCGGCAAGCGACTGGAAGGAGATCCAGGAGCCCTATTTGAAGGCGTCGATGATCACGCCGAGTGACTACACCGGCACCATCATGGAGCTCTGCCAGTCCCGGCGGGGTCGCATGGAGAGGATGGAGTATCTGTCACCCGAACGGCTCGAGCTGGTCTATCACCTTCCGCTCGCCGAGGTGGTCATCGATTTCTTCGATCAGCTCAAGAGTCGCAGCCAGGGCTACGCCAGCCTCGACTACGAGGCGGTCGGCTATGAGCCCGGAGACCTCGTGCGGGTCGACGTGTTGTTCAATGGTGAACAGGTCGACGCCTTCTCCACCATCGTGCATCGTGATTCGTCCTACGAGTACGGCCGCCGCATGGCGGAGAAACTCAAAGCGATCATTCCCCGCCAGCAGTTCGAGGTGCCGATCCAAGCGGCCATCGGCGGGCGCATCATCGCTCGTGAGACCGTCAAGGCGTTCCGGAAGGACGTCACGGCCAAGCTCTACGGAGGCGACGTCACCCGTAAGAACAAACTCCTGAAGAAGCAGAAGGAGGGAAAGCGGAAGATGAAGAGCATCGGCCGGGTCGATATCCCTTCCGACACCTTCATTCAGGTTCTCCGACTCGACGACTGACTTCCCAGCGGGCGAGTCGAGCCCGGATAACGTTGTTTGCCACATGGTTGAAATCGGACCTTCCCGCCCGGCGTCGATAGACTGACTCAGCCGGGCCGATTCCAGGTGTCCGAAACAGCAGTCGTTGCAGTAGTAGCTTCATGGTCGACGAACGAAAAGCCGCCATCCTGCGAGCAGTCATCGAGCAGTACACCGACACCGCCCAGCCGGTCGGTTCCTCGGCCGCGGCCAAGGCCGCCGGGCTCAAGGTGTCGGCGGCCACGGTTCGGAACGACATGGCCGCGCTGGAGAACGAGGGTTACCTGACCCATCCCCATACCAGCGCCGGACGAGTGCCGACCGAGAAGGGCTATCGCTACTTCGTCGACAACCTCGACCTCAACGAGCTGCGAGGCCGGGGCGCATCGGCCGACCAGTCGGTCGCGGCGTTCTTCGGTGAACTCCGAGGCGAGATCGAGCAGGTCATGAAGGAGACGGCGTCGCTGCTGAGCGATCTGACCGACTACGCCGCCGTCGTCGTCGACGACACGATCGAGGCCGCCGTCGTGCGATCCGTGCAACTCGTCCCGCTGGCCGGCCGAGCCGTGATGTCGGTGGTTGTGTTGTCCAACGGGCAGGTGCTGAAGCAGACCTTCGAGTTCGACGCCGAGATCGAGGCCGACGCCATCGAGCAGGCGTCACGCCTGCTGGCCGAGGCCGCCGTCGATCGTCCGGCCGGGGAGAGCGTCAAACCCCGCACCAGCGGCGATTCGGTGGTCGACGCCCTGGTCCAGCAGTTCTACACCGAGATGGTCGATGGCGACGCCGAAGGCGAAAGGGTCTACGTCGACGGGACGTCCAAGGTGGCGTCCGCCTTCCAGGCCGTCGACTCGGTCAGTCAGGTCCTGACGATCCTGGAACAACAACTGGTCGTGGTGAGTCTCCTCGCCGATGTCGTCGAGCGCGGTCTGTCGGTGGCCATCGGTTCCGAAACCGGTGTGGCACCGCTTTCGGAATGCAGCCTGGTCGTGTCGCCGTACGAGATCGACGGTGAACATGCCGGCTCGATCGCCGTGCTGGGCCCGACGCGCATGAACTATCCCCAGGCCATGTCGGCCGTGGCCGTCGTCAGCCGTCAGCTGGGCCAAATGCTGAGCGAAGGGTAACGATGGACTTCTATCAACTGCTGGGCGTCAGTCGGTCGGCCACCCAGGATGAGATCAAGCGGGCCTACCGGAAACTGGCCCGCGAGCTGCACCCGGATGCCAACCCGAACGACGCTCAGGCCGAGGCCAGGTTCAAACAGGTGGCCGAAGCCTATGAGGTGCTGAGCGATCCCGAGAAGCGGGCCCGATACGACCGATTCGGTTCGAGCGGCACCCGGATGGGTGATCCCTTCGCCGGATCGGGGCTCGGCGATCTCTTCGATGCCTTCTTCAACGCCGGGGCTCGTACCGACGCCGGACCACAGCGGGGCGTCGACCTCGAGGTGGTGGCCGAACTCACGTTGGAGGATGTGGTCAACGGGGAGGCCAAGGAGGTCACTGTTCGCACCGCCGTTCCCTGCGACACCTGCGAGGCGACCGGTGCCGCTCCCGGCTCCCAAGCCCTCCGCTGTGACCAGTGCGGCGGCACCGGACAGGTCCGCCAGGTCCGCCAGTCGATCCTCGGTCAGATGGTCACGACGGCGACCTGCGCCCGCTGTTCCGGGGAGGGAGTCACGATCTCCGAGCCGTGCTCGGACTGTTCCGGCGAGGGCCGGCGGGTCGAGGAGCAGACCTATGTGGTCGACGTACCGGCTGGTGTCGGCGACGGCGCCACCTTGCGGCTGACCGGCCGCGGTGCCGTTGGCCGCCGCGGCGGGGGAGCGGGCGACCTCTACGTGCAGGTCCGAGTCCTGCCGCACCCGGTTTTCCGGCGCGACGACGACGATCTGCTGGCCGAGTTCCGAGTGGCGGCCACCCAGGCCGCCCTCGGCGCCACGATCCCGTTCGAAGCGATCGACGGTGAGATCGAGGTCGACGTCCCGCCCGGTTCCCAAACCGGGGATCTGATCAGGTTCCGCGATCGTGGCGTGCCGAAACTCCGAGGACGTAACCGCGGCGACCTGCTCCTGGCCGTCATGGTCGAAACCCCAACCGATATCACACCCGAGCAGGAGGAGTTGCTCCGGCAGCTGGCCAAGGAGCGGGGCGAGTCGGTGAAGGAGCCGGGCGAGGACAGCATCCTCGAGCGGTTCAAGTCGAAGTTCGCGTGACCCCGGCCGAGCACCGGTCGCGGCCGCTCGTCTTCGTCGCCGATCTGGAGCGCCCGCGTCTCGACGAGGCCGACCATCACCACCTTCGTCGCGTCCTGCGGTGCCGGGTCGGCGATCCGATCACGGTGGCCGATGGCGCTGGTCGCTGGCGATCGGCCGCTCTCGGGTCCGACCTCGAGCCCGATGCTGTGGGCCCGATCGTTCAGGCGTCCGAACGGCGACGAACGACGTCGCTGACCGTCGGGTTTGCGCTCGTCAAGGGGGATCGCAGCGAGCTGGCGGTGCAGAAGCTCACGGAACTGGGAATCGACCGGATCATCCCGCTGACGACCGAGCGGACGGTGGTCCGGTGGGACGGGGCGAAGGCGGCTCGAAATCGTGAACGGCACCGTAGGGTCGCCCGGCAGGCCGCCATGCAGTCGCGGAACCTGTGGCTGCCCGATGTCTGGCCGGTGACGGCGTTGTCCACCGTCGTCGAACGCCTGCCCGATGCGACGCTGGCCGAGCCGGGCCAAACGGTGCTCGGAGCCGCGGCCGGGGCTGAGATCCACCCGACCACGGTGTTGGTGGGCCCCGAGGGCGGATTCAGCCCACAGGAGTGCGCGGGACGGCCGCTGGTGGGATTGCCGGGCAACATCCTCCGCACGGAAACGGCGGCCATCTGCGCGGCCGTCCTCCTGGTCTTGACCGCAGAACGTGGTTGATGTTGCGCAGAGTGGCGACTAGGTTTACTGGCGAGAGGGGCTGGAGTCGCCGATCCCGGGAGCATCAATGGGCCTTACCCAGCCATCCGAAGAATTCAATACCGCCTACGGCCGCCGGGTGGGCGAGCGGCTGCGGTTGATCCGACAGCAGAAGCGACTCTCGCTCCAGGAGGTCGAAGCCAACTCCGACCAGGAGTTCAAAGCATCGGTTCTCGGTGCCTACGAACGGGGTGAGCGGGCGATTTCGGTGACTCGTCTCGAGCGGTTGGCCCAGTGCTACAGCGTGCCCGTCGACCAGCTGCTGCCCCGATCGGCGCTACCGTCGACCTCTCCCGAGGTGGTGGACCTGACCGAACGCACGGGCCGGGCCGCCGGCGTGACGCTCGAACTCGAGCGACTGTCGGCCGTACCAAGTCCGGAAGGCGAGATGCTCGGACGCTATCTCGAGATGATCCAGGTTCAACGACAGGACTTCAACGGGAGGGTCCTGACCATTCGCCACGACGATCTTCGGGCGGTGGCCTGCATTCTCGGGGTCAGGATCGACTCCGCCGTCGACCGCCTCGACGACCTCGGCTTGATCCATACCGTCGCCGCCTCCTGAACCACCGCCCGGAACGATCGCTCGCGCTCAGCTCAACTAGAAGCCCTCGAACTTCGGCGCCGGTGACCAGGCGATCGTTACCGGCCGCGGCGGGCGAACGGCCGAGATCGGTGATCTGTCGACCGACGGCGATCCAGCGGTCGATGACCGATGGGTCGACGACCGCATCGGCCGACCAGACGACGGCCAGGTCACCGATCATCCGGCCGAAGGAGGCGATGTCGTCGCCACGGTCAGCGCCTTCGGGGTCCGGGCCACCGGGGCTGAGCAGGAGTGGACCGTCGGCACCGATGACAACATGATCGGCGACGATGGCGCCGTGGGCCAGCCCAAGGCGGTGGAGCCGTTCGAGCACGAACCACACCCGGGTCAAGATCGGCAGGGTGGACTCGGGAGTGGTGGCCGCGACGGCCAGGGTCAGCCGTCCGCCGAAGGCCGTGGAGTAGTGGCCGGCACCCCGACCGACGTCGTGTAGTCTCACCACCCCTGGACCCTGGGCCCGCGTGAGCCACCGAATCTGATGGGCCAGTCGAGCGGTGTCATCGAGATGTTTGCGGACGATGATCGACCCGAAGGGCCGATCCTCGGAATTGACCAGAAGTTCGACCATGGAAGTTCCCCGTTTCGGTCGCCGAGCGACCAGTGGGCAATCAGCTGGGGGAAGAGGGCAAGGGGGAACGTGGCCCAGCGCTGGGATACGGCGGGATGCAGCGGACCGGGCAGCGGGATTGCTGTTGATCGTATCGCCACCGGAGATATCACCATCAGATGTCGAAACTGCTCGGTTGTACCGTCCGATGTTGGGTACGATCGCACATCAGATGACGACACCAGTGAAAATCGAAGTCGACGACAACCAGATCATGGCGGGGCTGCTCGGCCAGCGTGACGAGTACCTGCGCGTCGTCGAAGACGCCTTCCAGGTGGCGATCCATGCTCGGGGCAACGAAATCGTCGTCGAGGGCGCCGACCAGGCCGAGGCGGCCAAGGTCCTCGATGAGCTGGTGCTGGTGCTTCGGCGGGGCGAGTCGTTGAACGCGGCCGTCGTACGACGATCGATCGACATGTTGAAGGACAACGAACGGCCCTCCGACGTGCTCACCGATCGGGTGCTGACCACCTATCGAGGCAAGCCGGTCCGGCCGAAGACCTCCGGCCAGAAGCGCTACATCGATGCTGTGCGGCGCAACATCGTGACCTTCGGCGTCGGTCCCGCCGGAACGGGCAAGAGTTGGTTGGCGGTGGCCTGTGCCGTCCGGGCCCTCCAGGACAAGCAGGTGGAGCGTATTCTGTTGACCCGCCCGGCGGTGGAAGCAGGTGAGCGCCTCGGCTACCTGCCCGGTGACCTCATGTCGAAGGTCGACCCCTATCTCCGTCCGCTGTACGACGCGCTGCACGACATGGTCGGCGCCGACAACATGGCCAAGCTGTTCGAGCGAGGTGTGGTCGAGGTCGCACCACTGGCCTTCATGCGGGGCCGCACACTCAACGACAGCTTCATCATCCTCGACGAGGCCCAGAACACGACGCCGGAACAGATGATGATGTTCCTGACCCGCATCGGCTTCAACTCCCAGGCCGTGATCACCGGCGACACCACCCAGGTCGACGTGGCCGGCGGTCGCAGCGGCCTCGGCGGGCTGGAGAAGATCCTCACCGATATCGACGGGCTCGGATGGGTGCGGCTGCGCTCCCAGGACGTGGTTCGCCACCGGATCGTGCAGGACATCGTCGACGCGTACGCCCGCCACGACAAGACTCGATGAGCGACGCCGAACCTGCGACCTTCGGCGCCGGCGATGGACCAACGGTCGATGCGTCGAACCAGTCGCAGGTGCCCGACATCGACGTCGAACGCTGGGCCGCCGTGGCGGTGGAAACGCTTGCGGCCGAACGGGTCATGGTCGGGCATCTGGACCTCACCTTCATCGATCCCGGCGAGATGGCCGACCTCAACCGGGCCCACATGGGTCACGACGGACCGACCGACGTGCTGTCGTTCCCACTCGACGGCGGCGACGATCTCGCCCCGAACGGCCACTCGAAGGCGGACGACGACGCCCAGATCGACACGCCACCGATGCTGCTG
>JAOTVU010000213.1 GCA_029863385.1 Acidimicrobiia bacterium | reverse complement strand
CGGAGAGTTCGGTGGGAACCCGCTGCAACTTGTCGCCCAGCCCGACCAGCTCCAGGTTCCGCGCCGCCCGCTCGACCCGCTGACGTGCCGACCCCATGCGGGCGAACTCCATCGGCAGAACGGCGTTTTCCAGAGCGGTGAGAGTCGGAAGCAGCTGGAAGAACTGGAACACGATGCCGACGCGGACACCTCGCCAGGCGGCGAGCTCCTCCTGACCCATCTCATCGATCCTTCGCCCATCCACCATCACGCGACCGGCGCTCGGCCGGTCGATGCCGGTGACCATGTTGAGGATCGTCGACTTGCCGCTGCCCGACGGTCCAACGATGGAGACCATCTCCCCGTGGCTGATCTCCAGATCGATCCCGCGAAGCGCCGGGAACTCGACGGACCCGGTCCGGTATGATTTCTCGACCCCGACAAGGTCGATGAGCGGGCCTCCGGCATCACCTTCGCCGGACGCCCCACGTCCAGCCGCTCTGGTCATCAGTTTCATACTCGCAGCATGCGATCGCGACCAGCTCTCCAGCAGAGGCTTTGGTCCCGTGAACACGTGCCGGACAGAGGCCCCGACGCTGCTCGATCGGGGCACGTCGCCCGGAAGCCCGATGTTGCCGGCCACCCGAGGAGTGTCGCTCTCCAAAAGAGGACCTTGTGCTCTCACCATCGATCCCGGGCCGTGATCGAGTGAAGCGATGAGGACCGATGTGCGACGACCCCATCCGGCGCCGTCGAAGCGTTGCCGCCCGATGATCACTCGTCGAACCGCAACCTGGAGAAAGGAATGCGACATGAGAAGGATTGCGGTGTTCCTGAGCGGCCTGTTCCTGGCCGCATTGGCGCTGCCGGCTCCGGCCGCCGTGGCGGAGCCGGCGCTACGTTTCGCCTTTGGCGAGAGAGTCGACTTCGCCGGAGTGGTATGGCTCTCCGAAACCGAAACCAGCACCACGACGCTGGAGATACGCGTCGTCAACGCGGACAACCGTTCCACCGATTCCGGGCCGATGAACTACAAGGACCCCGGGATCGTGCTGTTCTACCGGGAGAGTGAGACCGATCCGGTGACCGGCGAGGTGACCCAGACCAACTACGAAGGTTTCTCGGGCGGCGCCGGAGCGACCTTCGAGTTCGATCGATCGTTGGGCGGGGCGGAAGCCACGTTTCCGCTGAAGCTGTACGGGTATCGGTGCACCAACCCGGGACCCGTCGGCATCGTCGCCGAAGCCGAATGCGTCGAGATCGGTGAGCCCACTGTCGAGGTGCACATCACCTGGACCGGAGTCGGACCGATCTCTCGTGGAGCGTTCAACGACAAGTTCTCCGATCCACCATGGATCGTGGGAGGAGCTCACCTGGTCCAGGCCGTACGCGAGGCCGAGGCCACAGGGACCGTTGCCGGTGACACGCTGCAGCTCGCCGATGGCCAGGCAACCTTCGCCGTTCTCCTGCGAGGCAAGTATCACGAGCAGATGGTTCTGCCCTTGGCCCGCTGAACGGGACCCGCCCGGCTGGGAGCGGCGACAGCAGAGCAGGCCTGTCACCGGAATGGATTGGGCGCGAAACCGTCCGTGTCGGCCTCATCGCCTAAGCACGCACACCCCCGAACCACACGCATGACGGGTCTGTCCGCCCCCGTGGGCGAGCACAACAGGCGCGACCACGGCATCGCCGCCCCGCCACTCATTCCCGACGACCCGCAGCCGGGGTGGACCCGGCATCGTGCCGTCAGTCGATGTCAAGGGCGAGAACCACGAACTGGGTGAACTGCCCGGGGCTGAAGTTGTTGTCGCTGACGATCACCAGCGTGCGACGCCCGTCGGGCAGGGTCGGACCGAACGTCATGCCCTCGATGTTGTCGATGGGCACGCCGAGATCGTCGAAGGAGAACACGAGACGCTTGCTGACCGGCGTCAGCGCGATGGGTGTGCCGCCGTCGTACAGGGCATCGACGCTCAGCACGTCGGTGGCGCCAACCGTGGAGATCTCGTGGATGGCGACGACGTTTCCGGTGCCACCACCGCCGACGCCGCCAACCGAGAAGGATCGCTCCATCACCAGCATCGTGCCGACGTTGTCGATCGGCAGGACCTCGACGATGCCGTTGACACCGAAAATGGCCGAGGGTTCGGCCCACGAGTCGACCGAGTACGCGTATTCGGCGACCGGTTGGCGGCGGGCGAGATCGTAGACGAGGATTCGGGCCAGGCTGCCGCTGTCGAAGGTCGACGCCGGTCCGTCCTGGAACAGGGCTCCTTCCCCGGCGGTGACGAGATGGCGTCCGTCGGGTGTGAGGTTGAGGCTCTCGAAACCGAGATTGAACCGCACGCCCCGATCGACACCGTTTGGCAGGTAGTACCCGGGGATCGGCAGCTCGGCGGTGACCCGACCGGCGCGGTTGTAACGGCGGATGAACGGGTCGATGATCGGATCGGCGAAGATGTTGCCCTCGGACGACACGTAGAACGAACCGGGGTTGGCCAGCACGAGACCCTCGGGGTCAAGGCCACCGGGAGCGTAGGGTTCACCGTCGATGTCGAGCAGGGTGGTTGCCTGACCGAAGGAGATGTCGCCGTCGTCGAGGCTGCCATCGCCGAGATCGATGGCGGCGGTGTAGTAGCGGACCGGGTCACCGGTCGAGCGGTTGCCCTGGTCGTCGGAGATGATGTGGTAGACACGTCGAGCCGAGTCCCACGTGATGCTGGACAGGCCGCCGATCTCCGTTCCATCGGCCATGGTTCCGGTCGGGATGACCACCTGACCGAGCACGTCGACGTCGGCCACGGTCGCCGGCTCCTGATCGTGATGGCCTGCCTCGGCCGCCGCGGGTGCGAGTATCGTCGCCGCCAGCGCCACGCCGATTGCCGCCTTGGCCGCCAATCCGACCCGAATCCATCGCCGCCGTTTCATGCGCTTCTCCTGTACCTCGACCCCGCCCGACCATGAACCTAGCCGATTGGCGGCTGAGTATCCATGCGAACGGTCGCTCCGTAGATGTGCCGCCTCCTCTGAGCGGCATCCGGGTCCGACTCGATGCTTGCCAGACCTGCGCGAAAGGCGGAGGATTGCATCATGACTGATCTCGAGGCAGAACTACCGGGAGCCACCCACACCGAGGTGGGTGGGTTGATCATCGACGAGCTTGCCGCCGGCAAGGGAAGGATCAAGCGTGTCATCTACCCTCCCGGGTGGGACTGGCGGGATCAGATGCAGCCGATCGTCGGCACGGAGTGGTGCGAGCACGTGCACGTCGGGTTCGTTGCCCAGGGTGCCTTGGAAGTGGCCTTCGACGACGGGCGAACGGAGGAACTCCGCGCCCCTGCGGCCGTTGTCACGGCAGCGGGCCACGCCGGTCGGGTGCTCGGCGACGAGGCCGTGGTCCTGATCCAGGTCGACTGCGGGTCCGATACCGAGACGGTGTTCGGCCTGGCGGACCATCGTCACGCTCAGACCGGCTGACCTAGTCGTCGACGAGACCTGAGCCGATCGGCTCGTCGGTCAGACGAGGTGACGATCGATCTCGCTCGTCCAGTCGACCGGAGGACTTTGGCCACTTCTCAGCGCCGCGGAGGAGGCGCATTGTCGTTCTGACGGGCCGCATCGGGTCTCGACATCGGGTCCTGCAGCGGCGGCTCGCCTCCCCCGATCTGAGCGCCGCCGACAGAACGATGGTTGACACAATGGGTCCGCAGATGAACTCCAGAACTCTCGGTTTGGTGATCGTCGCTCTCATGGTGATCGGGGCGTGCAGTACCGACGACCAAAGCACTACTGCCGTCACCACCGCACCGACGACGATCAAGACGGCGGCGGCCTCGACGAACGATTTGGCCCGTGGCTCCGGATGTACTCCAGGCACCGACCATCTCCCGGATGGGGACTGGTTTGGGGAGGTGGTGCGAGCTGATGCCGGAGAACTCGAGTTCGACCTGGCCTGCTGGTTCGACGGTGACGCCGCAATCGCCGCTGCGGCCGAAGATGGCGAGCGTCTGCGGATTGACTACTACATCCGCAACGTCAGCACCAAGACTCGAAGGTTGCCAATCGCCGATGACACGACCGTTGTCTGGTACGGATTGGGCGCAGCCGATCCTGCCGACCCGGAGATGATCAGCTACGCCGAGTGGAGAGTGTTTGATTTGGAACACATCTGCTGTGCCGGGGTGTGGCTCACGGTCGACGCCGGCGTCGTCACCCGAATGGAGGAGCAATGGGTTCCTTGAGGCTCCGGCTGTATGTGTTTCTCCTGCTTGCTCTCTCGATCATCGGTGGATGTGGCGACAACGACACGTCGACAGTCCCAACCACGGCGACCGATCCGACCGCCACCACGCCGGCAGACACTGACGCAACGGCTACGCCGTCGACGCCACCCCCGGCCGAGCAGATCATCGTGCTGCGACATGACGGACTCGGTGTCGTCACGTTCGGTCAGCCGGCCGACACGGTGATCGAGGTGCTGTCCGGACTGTTCGGGCCGCCCGATTTCGAGGAGATCCAGATCTCACCTGACGTGGATCGGTCCGTGCAATGGGAGGAGCCGTTCCTCTACCTTCAGTTCACTTCCTGGGATCACTTTTCCGGCAGTGGTCCGGACCCGGTGCCGCAAGGCCCGATCTTCCACTACTACTTGACGACCTCCGCTCGCTACGCAACCGACGCCGGGATCAGCCAAGGTTCGACGGTGGCCCAGTTGAAGGCCGCCTATCCCGGCGTCGTGTTCCATCAAGCGTGCGGGGGCCCGGCGCAGGAGTTCCTCGTCGAACCCGTCGGCGGGTGGCCACGGCTTCCCCTCTTCGGTCTTCTCGACGGCGACGCCGAAAACCCGGAGACCCGCATCGTCCACATCGGTGCCGGTTGGGACCGAAACCCCTGCTGAGCGCGGTTGAGCCTTCGCCTGATGGCCGTGCCGGGGCACGACCTTCAACATCCAACCCCCACCCCGGCCCGGAGAATACTGACCCGCCCATCGTCGTCCGGAGAACGATCGAGCATTCCGTAGATGGTGCTGTCGAGTACCAGGAGATAAGCGGGACCCGAGACGCACTCGTCGATGGCAGTGGACACCTCCAGCCGGTCAACGTAGAGCGCTTGGAGCTGTGAAAACGCTGTCCCGATTCCGGCTCCTTCAACGGTTGCGATGATGGTGTCGCCGTCGGAACCGAAGTACTCCCAACCGACGAAGCGGCTTACGCCGCTGTAGCCCTGTGCGGCCGGCGTGTCGAACCCGACGAAGAGTCCGAGGTCACTCCATCCGACGAACTCGACCCAGTCCGCCTGGCTTCCGGTGTCCGTCGGTGTGGAGCCGATCAGCGCTTCGAGTACTGGAATGACCTCGTCCGCATGCTGTCCGAAACTGACAACGCCCAGCCCCGTCTCCTCGAAGAGTGATCGCCCCGGTGGTCGCTTGATTGGCCGGCGGCCTGGTAGAACCGGTCTCCACAGAGGTTGTTGATGAAGGCGATGTCGGCGACACACCGACTCCGGCGCCATCCTCCGATCCGCACGAGAGGAGAACAACGGCAGCCAGAACCGCAATCGAGGCAAGCGTTCGCATGTCGTGGGCCAGCCTTGACATCATCAACGATGAAGGACGCCTCATAGGTTCACCCTCGCCGCTTCGCCCAGGGATTGGAAGGCCGAAAGTCGGATAGCCAGTGGCGGGCGTGATGACAACAGCGCCTTCCGCCACGAATGTACACTGCGCATCTTCCTCGCGGTGCGCTGTTCCGCAGCGAACACGTGGACCGTACTGGACTTGAACCAGTGACCTCTCGCGTGTGAGGCGAGCGCTCTAGCCGACTGAGCTAACGGTCCGGGCTGTCAGACAGCTTATCCCCTCCCCCATGGCCTCCGTCACCGGATTCCTCACCGTATTCCGACGGCTTCAGACCCTGGTGGCGATCACCACGTGGTCGATGGCGTTCACATCGCTGGTCTCGCCGTTGCCGAGGTCGACCTGTACCGGTCGATGCACCGTCTCGGCCCGCTCGACCGTCAGGCCCGCCGCACAGAACCGCTCTTTCAACTCCTCAGCGGTGGTCAGCAGCGCCGGGTCCTGGGGCCCGCCGTGACCCTTCTCGATGTTGGTTCGATCGTGACCTATGACGACGATCCGACCACCCGTTGCCACTGCCGCCGCGCAACGGTCCAGGAACGGCTCACGCTCCTCGGCCCGCCAGTGAAGGTACACGTGGGCGACCAGATCCCAGGCCTGTTGGCCGAGGTCCCAGGTCTGGAGATCGGCGACCCGCCAGTCGAGTTCGAGTCCGAGGTCGGCCGCAACCCCCCTACCTCGGTCGATCGCCACCTCGGAGAAGTCGACCGCTGTCACGGTCCATCCCTGCTGGGCCAGCCACAGCGCGTTGCGACCCTCACCGCAGGCCAGGTCGACGGCTCGGCCCATGGTCAGCCCGTCAACCGCCTCCACGAAGAACCGATTGGGCTCGAGACTCCACAGCCGACCGGCCTCGTACCGCTCGTCCCAATCCGCCGCCCCCATCGCCGTCGATCTGCCGTCACCGTGGCCGGTTTCGGTCATGGCGCACCCCTTCGGTCAGACGGCACCGAGACACACCC
>JAOTVU010000068.1 GCA_029863385.1 Acidimicrobiia bacterium | reverse complement strand
TCACATCACCGGCACAGCTCTACGAGACTGAGGGGGAGCCGCGATGGCAGCGCAACTGTGGGCTCTGGTATGGCGTGACCTCTGGGCACGACTTCGTGATCGCTCGGCCCTGGTCCTGGGCCTGCTTGCTCCGGCCGCCTTGATCGCGGTGTTCTCGCTGACGGCCGAGGGACCGACCCAGTCCGATCTCGAGGTCGGCTTCGTGTCGGAAACAGCGTCGGTGGTCGAGGCCGGGAACGAGACCCCGGTTGCGCTTGCAATAAGGGAGGGAGCGCTCTCCTCGTTGGAGGCCGCCGGGACGGTGGCCGTCACCGACTACGGCGATCGCGGCGCCCTCGTCGCCGCCATCGAAGACGGCGACATCGGCGCCGGTATCGTCGTCACGGGCAACGATCCAGCCACCGTGGAAGTGGTCCAGGATTCCGACGCCGTCGTCAGCGGCGCCATACTGGGAGCGGTGGCCGACTCTTCGGCTGCCGCCGTCGACGGCATCGGTCGGGCCCTTGGCGCCGAGATGATCCTCGGTGTCGAGTCCTCGTCGCCGGAGGCGTTGCAGCAACGGTTCCAGGCCCTGACAGCCGAGGGTGAGGGGGCGATAACGATCGCCGATGCGGGCGACACCGCCGACGGAGCTGTGGGAGGGATCGACCTCAAGACCCAGCTGGCGGCGGGTATGGCCACGTTCTTCCTTTTCTTCACGGTGCAGTTCGGCGTGCTCGGTCTTCTCGAGGAGCAACGTCAGGGCACCCTGACCCGTTTGCTGGCGTCGCCGGTGCCGGCGTGGCAGATCCTGCTGGCCAAACTGCTGGTCAGCTTCATCGTCGGAGTCGCCTCGATGGCCTGTCTCATCGCCTTCTCGGCGATACTGCTGGGAGCCGAGTGGGGCAATCTGCTCGGAGTGGCCGTTCTCGTTGTGGCCGGGGTTCTGGCCGCCGTTTCCACCATCACCCTGGTCGTCGGCCTGGCGGAGACCCCCGAGCAGGCCGGCGCCATCCAGTCAATGCTGGCGCTCGTCTTCGGTATTCTCGGCGGCTCGTTCTTCTCCCTGGCCCGCTCCGGTGGTCTGGCCTCGACCATCTCGGTGCTCACTCCCCACTTCTGGTTCGGGGAGGGTCTGGTCCAGCTCAGCGGTGGTCAATCGTGGACGGCGGCTTTGGGACCGGCGGGGGCCATGCTCATCTTTGCCGCCGCCGTCGGCTTGCCCGGCCTGCTGCTGGCGGGAAGGACGGTGCGGCCGTGAGCTCATCATCCAGCTTCGATTCGATCGTCGCCATCGTCAAAGCCAACATGATCCGACTCCGCAACGAGCGATCCAACCTGTTCTTCCTCGTCGTTCTCCCCCTGATGATCGTGTTCGCTCTGGGGTTGGCCATCGGCGGTGAGGCCTCCAGCAACCTCGTCGGGGTGGTCGACCCCGCACCCACGGAGGCCGGCCAAGCCGTGCTCGACGCGGTGGAGGACATCGACAACGTGACCGTTCGTCGCTACGAATCGGCCCAGGAACTGCGGGACGAGATCGCCCGGCGGGCCGTCGACGTCGGCTGGGTGGCCGAGCCCGGGCAGAACGGGGCGGTCACCCTTCGGTGGTACGCCACGGCCGGTGAGGGTTTCCGGCTGCGGGAGATCGTGGAGAACACGGCGCGAACGATGAACGTCGAGCGCCAAGTCGTCCAGCTCGTCACCGAGGACGCCGGCGTCGACGAGGCAACGGCCGAGACTGCACTCGCCGAGGCCGCGGCCTTTGTGGAGCCGACGAAGGTGGATCGGACCACGACCGGTGACCCGGAGAACGACCCGGCCAACATCCGGGCGGTGCTGGCCGCCGGCCAACTGACCCTGTTCATCTTCCTCAGTTCGCTGGTAGGTGCCAGCTATCTGCTGTCCACCCGGCTCCTTGGTGTCACCCGGCGGACCAGGGCCGGTCCGGTGCCGGTGTCGGCCATCATCGCCGGCGAAGGACTGAGCCGGTTCCTCGTCGCCCTCCTGCAGGCCGGCATCGTCTTCTTCGGAAGCTGGTTCCTGTTCGGCGTCGACTGGAAGGCCCCGTGGGCGGTGCTGGCACTTTCCGTTGGCATGGCCCTCGTCGGCTCGGGTGGGGCCATGCTGCTCGGCACCCTGGCCCGAACCGATCAGCAGGTCAGCGCCATCGGCCTGCTCCTCGGTCTCGTGCTCGCCGCCCTCGGTGGCTCGATGCAGCCACTGCAGTTCTTCCCGGACGCCCTGCGCCGCGTTGCGTTCGTCACCCCTCACGCCTGGATGAACGACGCCCTGTGGCGCATCCTGGTCGATGGTGAGGGCTTTGCCCAGATCTGGCCGTCGGTGGCCGTGCTCGCTGCAGCCGGGACCGTCCTGCTGGGCGTCGCATCGTTGGCAATGGCCCGCTCCCTGCGCTGAACGTCGGTCCCGGACGGGGACCTTACCGAGTTTGCCTTCGGCAAACGTCGCGGTACGGGACCTTACCGAGTTTGCCTTCGGCAAACGTCGCGGGCTCTGAGCGCGGTGCGGGTTCGAGAAGAATCAGGTTTCGGCCAGCGCCGGAATGAGATCGGCGCCGGCCTGGGCGATGTGGTCGAGGTCGCCGAGATCGAGCACCTGGAGGTAGACGCGTTGGATACCGGCCTCCCGATACCGCCCGAGCTTGTCGAGAACCTCGTCGGTCGTACCGGCGGCGCCGGCCTCTCGCAGCTCGTCGGCCTGCCGCCCGATGGCACTGGCCCGACGGTTGACCTCGGTGTCGCTCGCCCCGAGACACAGCACCATCGTGGTCGACTTCACGATCTCCGACGGGTTACGACCCCGGTCGGCGCAGACCTTGTTGATCCGCTCGATGGCCGGTGCCACCTCCTCGATCGGGGTGAAGGGAAGGTTGAAGTCGGAGGCGTACCGGGCCACGAGCTCCGGGGTGCGTTTGGCGCCTCGACCGCCGATGATGATCGGTGGATGGGGCCGCTGGGCGGGCTTGGGCAGTGCCGGTGAGTCGACGAAGGTGTGAAATCGGCCCGCATGAGAAAACGTGGTGCCCTCAGGTGTCGTCCAGAGACCGTGGATTTGTTCCATGGCCTCCTCCAACCGGTCGAAACGAGCACCCAGCGCCGGGAAATCGAGGCCGTAGGCGCTGTGTTCGACCTCGAACCACCCGGCTCCGATTCCGAAGTCGATACGACCGCCGCTCATGGCGTCGACCTGAGCCACCGCGATGGCGAGGGGTCCGGGCCGGTAGAACGTGATCGGGCTTACCAGTGTTCCCAGCCGGATCGACGCGGTCTCGCGGGCCAGACCGGCGAGGGTCACCCAGGCGTGGGTCGGGCCGGGTTTGCCGTCGACGTCGCCCATTTTGACGTAGTGGTCGGAACGAAAGAACCCGGCGAAGTCGGCCCGCTCGGTCGCCTGCGCCACTGCCAACAGGTCTTCGTAACGGGCTCCCTGCTGAGGTTCGGTGAAAATACGGAGTTCCACCGTGGCAACCCTAGCCCAGTCGGTTGGACGCCGACCCCATCAGCTTGCGGGCAGACGCTGGTTCGTCGGCCCGGCCGGTGGCTCGTCCGACGACGGTCCTTCGCCGGTGGCCGCGGCGTCGGGCCACGATTCGGCTGCTGCCGCCAGCGCATCGATGAGATCCTCGAGCAGTGGGAATCGCTGCCCGTTGGTCGCTCGGTACCAGTGCAGTGCCGCCGGGGTGATGCCCCTGATACGGGGTGGTACCTCGAGCTGCATGCCGCCGTCGACCGTCAGGTTGCAGGGGTTTCTCGGATGGGTTCCACGGAGGCCTTTGGGGATGTCGTCGAGATCGTGGATCGCCCGGTGGTGGGGGAGGGTCGACTCCAGGTGACCGGCCACATGGGATGCGAGCCGGCGGTTGCGCCCACCACACAGCAGGCTGGTGAAGTAGCCCCGGCGCCCGAATCCGTGGACGGTGACCATGACCGAACAGTGATCGATGAACGAGCGGAAGCGATCCGAGGCATCGGGGTCGACCCGGGTCGACGGGATGTGGTGGACCCGCTCGGGCGGTTGAATGACGGCGTAGTACGACGATCCGGATCGGGCCGCCGCCTCCCGGGCGATGATGTGGGTCTGCCGCTCCAGGTGACCGCCATGGTAGGCGCAGAACCCGAACCGGCTGCGCAGCTCGAGCTCCTCGACCACGCCCGGGGATCGGACGAGCTCGCCGAAGTCGGCCGGGGGCCGATCAGGAGCCGACACGCTCTGTCCGGGCGGTGTCGGCGGCGGTGTCGGTCGCCGCTGGGTGTGCGGCGGCATTGCGTCGGGCCAGGAAGCCGGCAACTGCGACGATCACGTTGATGATGAGGAACGACCAACCCATGATCGTGGTCCTGGCCAGCGGTTCGCCGACGAGACCGAAGGGGTTGACCCGCCCGGCCATCCAGCTGGTCAAGGCGCCCTGCCAGCCTTCGACGGTGAGCACGATCGAGTCGATCCAAGGGGTGACGCTGCCCGGGTCGCCGAAGACCTGCTGCGACCAGATTCCATAGAGCGTGACATACACGCCGACGACAACCAGGATGATCGCCGAGAAGAGGTTGATCTTCGGGAGGAGTCGTCGGAAGTTGTTGACCAGGCCCTTCTTGCCGAATCCAACGGCCAACGTGACGACGGTGGCGAGCAGGCCCATACCGATGGCATAGGACAGGAACGAGCCGAGGCGTTCACCGAATCCTTCGCTCCGCGTCGTGTTGGCGACGATCGTGATGAAGATGCCGATCGTGCAGCTCAGCGAGGCGATCGCGTAGGAGACACCGAAGACGAACATCGACACGATCGACTGGTCGTTGCCACCCTTGTTGAGCTTGGGGAGGCTGAGGGCGGGCTGGAAGCCTCGCAGCATGGCGACGCCGAGCACGACCAGCCCGACGCCGATGACGATCGTCAGTCGCGGCAGCCAACCGGACTGGCCGATCGCTGTGAGGGATCCGGCGAGAAACAGGCCGAGCACACCGAACACGGCGAGGAAGCCGGCCGACATGGAGAGGCCGACGATCTGTCCCCGGTTCAGGGCGACCAGCGTGGAGCCGGCCCCGGAGCGATTGTCGTCGAGACCGAGGAAGAAACCCAGGTAGGCGGGCAGGAGGGCGAAGCCGCACGGATTGAGCAGCGCAACCATGCCGAGCGTGAACGCGCTTGGATCGAAGAAGGCGTCGGGCGACACTAGGACTTCTCCACGAGGTGTTCGTCGATGAGTTCGATCAGCTTGTCGTCGGTCAGCAGGCCGGCCCAGAGGTGAACGACCTCGCCGTCGGGGGAGATGAACGCGGTGGTCGGCATGGCCCCGGTACCGAGCTCGTTCCAGATGTCGCTGTTGGGCTGGAAGACGGTGTCGTAGCTGACCTTCGACTCGGCCACGAAGGCCCGCCACGTCGCCTCCGTGAAATCCTGGTTGACGCCGACAAAGGTCACTCGGTCACCGAGTTCCTGATGGACGGTCTCGAAGTCGGGCAGCTCGGCTCGACAGGGCGGACACCACGAGGCGAAGAAGTTCACGACGAGTGGCCGACCGCCGTAGTCGGACAGCGAGCCGCTGCCACCGTCGCCGGTGGTGAAGGCGAGTTCGAGGATGCCTCCGGCGCCGCCGGCGGACGTTGCCTCGTCGATCGTGTCTTCCGTCCCGGAGAAGAGGGCCAGCAGACCGAGCGTGGCCACGGCCACCACGATCACGACCGTGGTCAACACGGCGGAGGTGGGCCGAAGTGGACCGGTCGACAGCGGACTGTTCGTACCGTCGCCGCCGGGCTGGGAAGGTGGTTCCGGTTCGGACGGGGGGGAGTCGGGAGGCGCTGACGTCATGAGGAGTGGATTGCCGGGTTTCGGGGGACAGTAGGAAGGGTAACCGGAATGGTTGGTGAGCCATTCCCCGCAATCGAAGTTACGCGGATGTTTAGGTCCGCCGGATCCCTGGCACCGGACGGGATTTCAGCACCCTGCTAGTGGCGGCTAGGCGCCGACCGGACCCGGGATCTTGATGGGGAGGAAATCCCGGGTCCGGTCACGACCTGCCCCGGTCACGGCCGGTGCCCTTGCGGGAAACCGACCGTGACCGGATAGGTGGCGCCTCTCAGGCGATCAGCTTTTGAAGGTGGGCCGGAATCGGCACATCGAGCAGCTGATCCTCAGGCCGGGCCACCTTGGGCGGCCGACCCCGACGACGCTTCCGATGGACGATCTGCCCGTTGTCGAACAGCTGACCACCCCAGACACCGCACGGCTCACGCCGCTCGATGGCCGCCTCGAGGCACGGGGCGATCACCGGGCACTCGGCACAGATGCGCTTGGCGGCGATGATGTCGGGAACCTCTTCGGAGAAGAAGAGGTCGGAAGCACCGGGGACCGTCCGGCAGGCCGCAGCCTCCGTCCAATCACCGTTGATCGGGGCACCGATGAACGGCACCTGTTCCTGTTGTCCTATCTCAACTTCCGTGATGGTCATGTCTGTTTCCTTCGGGTGTGCCCTGGATGTGCGGGGCGGTGACGCAGCGTCTGCGCCGGTGATCTCTGTGGTCGGTCAAGGTTTCATGAGAGGGCGGATCTCCTTCCGGTGTTCAGAGGTTGAAAACACAAAGAAGCCGCTGGGTTTGCTCCCAGCGGCTCGGTGGACGGTATGCGATTTTGCCTATCAGCTAGGTCGCAAACCTCGAGGGCTGGGAGTGGCGGGTGTTGCCAAAGGCGGTCTGGCCGAAGTCGAGCGAACGCCATCCTTCGGTGACCGGGTCGGCATGCAAGCGCACGGCAGCGTTGGCGTTGATGCCGGCGATGGCCTCATAGCCGCGGTCACAGGAGACGGAACTCACCTGTCGACCCCGTGTGCTGCCCGGAACGGGCACCATCGTCTTGACGGGTACCGGGACCAGGGCGGGCCGCTTCCCGAGCATCATCATCGATTCGACGGACCGCATTGCCGAACGCGCGACAGCCAGAAGGTCGGTGAGTTGGTTCTGTAGTGAGTTCAACATCAACCGTTCTCCTTTCCGGCTCTGCCGGCTGATCGATCTGATCTTCCAGCGTCGTTCGTCGGTGTGATTGGTTCGGTCGGCGACGGCCGCAGGGGCGGACGAAGCCCATTCCGACTTGGGTAACCAAGCAACTACGTATCGGACGGTTTGTCAACCGAATAAATACACATTTCGGCCTGGCTGTCCGAAATTGCCGGCCGGGTACCCGATGGGGGCGTGGACAGTCGCTACCGTCGGGGGCTGTGGCAGGCCCCGAAATCCCTCAAAACAAGCCGATTCCTTTCCTCGCTGAGGTGGAGCCGCTGCTTCCCCGACTCCCGGAGGGCCGTGCCTTCAAAGGACAGAGAAAAATCCGCCTGGGTGACGTCGATCCCGATGGGCGCCTCCGGTTCGACGGTCTCACCCGCTACACCCAGGATGTGTCGAACGACGACACGACCGACGCCCGTCTGCCCGAGGCGCCGGGGTGGGTGGTCCGTTCAACGGTGGTCGACGAGCTGGTGCCGGGCTGCCTGGGAGAAACCCTCACCTTTCGGACCTTCTGCTCGGCGCTAGGCCGGCGCTGGGCGGAACGGCGGTTGACCGTGCACGGCAACCAGGGCGCTCGCTACGAGGTGGCGACCTTGTGGGTGTGCATCGATCTCGACGCCGGTCAGCCCGCCCTGCTGACCGAGCAGTTCCTCGACATCTACGGGTCGGCCGCCGGCGGGCGGAAGGCCTCAGCCCGTCAACGGAACCCGAAGATCGAGTCGCTGGGCGAGCGCGCCGGCGAGGTCGTGGCCGAAGCTTGGCAGTTGCGGCGGGCCGACCTCGACACGCTCGATCATGTCAACAATGCCGCCTACTGGGCTGCGGTCGAGGAGTGGATGGCTCCGTTCGGGCTACCTCGGCGGGCTCGGGTTGAATACGGGCGAGGTCTGTCGCCGGCCCCGCACGTCGGTATCGCTCGATATCAAACCGACGATGTGCTGCTGCTCTGGTGGTTGGAGGACGGGGAGACCACGCCGTCGGCCACGGCCTCGGTCGTTGGTCTGCCGTCAGGTCTCTACCGAGACTGAGCCGTCGCTGTCAACAGTGGCTGCGGCGGCGTCGGCTGCCTCCGTTGGTTCGACGTCCCCGCCATCGGTTGATGGGGGAAGGAACAGGGCGTCCCGGTAGTAGCGCAGCTCGTTGATGCTCTCGGTGACGTCGTCGAGCGCTCGATGGCCGACGTCCTTGCGGGGCGCAGCGTCGAGTGCCGCCGGGTTCCATCGCCGGGCCAGTTCCTTGACGGTGGTGACATCGATCGATCGGTAGTGGAGGAACTCCTCCACCTCGTTCATGTGGACGGCCAGGAAACGACGGTCCATCCCGATCGAGTTGCCGCACAACGGAACGGAACGTGGCTCGGGAATGTGGGCTTTGAGGAACTCCAGCGTCTGCCGGGTCGCTTCCTCCAGGGTGATCGTTGAGGCCCGAATCTGATCGAGGAGCCCCGACTTCGTGTGCATCTCGACAACGACGTCGTCCATCAACGCCAGCTCCTCCTCGGTGGCGCTGATGACCAGTTCCGGTCCGGTCTCGACAATGTTGAGGTCGTCGTCGGTCAGGAGGGTGGCGATCTCGACGATTACGTGCTTCGCCGGGTCGAGCCCCGTCATCTCCAAATCCATCCATGCCAGCAAGCCAATCACCCTACCGACTTTTCCGCCCGACGTGAGGGCTCGGACACAGGGGTCGGTGGGCCGTTCGGCTCGGCTGTTCGGCACGGCCGTTTGACCCGGCCGCTACCCTCTGGTCGGTGCTCTCGGTTCCGCTCCTGCAACTTGACGCCGGGCTGACCCCGCCGTCACGCATCCGTGCCGGCGATGCCGCGGCCGACCTGCCGGCCCGCCTCGATGTTGTCATCGAGCCCGCTTGCCGTCTGCTGGTCCCCACCGGCTTTGCCGTCGCCGTACCGGAGGGGTACTGCGGTCTGATCCTTCCCCGATCGGGACTGGCGTTGAAGCACGGTTTGACGGTGCTCAACACCCCGGGTCTCATCGACTCCGGGTACCGGGGCGAGTTGCAGGTGATCCTCTACAACAGCGGCGATGAGCCGGTCACCATCGAACGGGGTCAGCGGATCGCGCAGCTGTTGATCCTGGGGGTGCCCGACCTGGCCTTTGTTTTGGTCGAGGAACTGCCCGCATCCGGCGACGACCGGGGGGGCGCCGGCTTCGGCAGCTCCGGCTGATCGCTCACACTGGTCCGTGGCCGCCGGATCCGATACCGGCCGCATCCGGGCGTTCTGCGGGTGCGGGACGCCGTGTGCGACGCTCACCACCCGCGAAACGAGAATCGGGGGTTGCACAGAGCATAAGGACATGTTTATATTTATCTTCAATGATTCTCGACGCTGAACGCGGGTCGACGGCCGTTCTCGGCAGCGACCACCTGGTGACCGGGCTCCGGGCCATTGGTGAGCCCACCCGGTTGCGGATCGCCGCCCTGGTCAGCCAAGGTGAGCTGACGGTCACCGAGTTGTGCCGGATCCTGGGGCAGTCGCAGCCCAGGGTGAGCCGTCACCTCAAGCTGTTGTGCGACGCCGGGCTCCTTCAACGGCACAGCGAGGGCACCAGCGCGTTCTTCAGCCCGTCGCTCGACGCCGTCGGGCGTTCGCTGCTCGACGGGATCGTCGGTCTGATCGACCCCGACGATCCGGTCATGACCGCCGACCGGCAACGCCTCGACAGCATCCGGGCCGAGCGGGCGGCCCAGGCCGAGGACTACTTCGACCAGATCGCCGAGCAATGGGAGTCGATGCGAGACCGCCACGTCGCCGATACCGAGGTCGAGGCCCGGCTGACCTCGATCGTCGAGGATCACCTGACCCGTTTGTCGGTCAAGACCGGATCGGGGGCCAGGCATCGACCCCGCCTGCTGCTCGACATCGGCACGGGGACCGGCCGGATCCTGGAGCTGCTGGCCGACCGGTTCGACAAGGGAATCGGCATCGACCTCAGCACCAACATGTTGAACCTGGCCCGCACCCGGCTGATCGAGCACGAACTCACCAACTGCAGCGTCCGCCAGGCCAACATCTACGCGCTCGACATCGGCGAGGATGGCCGCGACAACCTGGCCGACGTCGCCGTGCTCCACCACGTGCTCCACTTCCTCGACGATCCCGCCGCCGCCCTTCGTCAGACGGCGTTCACGCTCGCCCCCGGGGGCCTCGTCGTCATCGTCGACTTCGCCTCCCACGGTGTCGACGAACTGCTCACCGAGCATCAACACCGCTGGTCGGGATTCTCCACCGCCCAGATCGAATCGTGGTGTTCAGACGCCTGGCTCCAGGTCGTCGAGAGCCACCACCTCACCCCCGACAAATCCTCGTCGACGGAGACGCTGACCGTCTCCATCTGGGTTGCCGTCCGATCCGACTGAGCGCCGCCGCGCCCCGGCCCCGAATGTGTATCCACGCCGATTCCGGCTGAAAGGCCAACCACGTCATGACCACGAACCCCATCGATCCCGAACTCGCAGACGGCCGGTCGTTTCGAACCCCGTCCGACCATACCGGGTACGTCCAGGGCCTCGACGAGACGGCCAGGCGGCTGGCCCGGCGACCATGGCCGACCAGGCCGCTGCAACGCGACGTGACGGTCTCGTTCGAGTACTTCCCGACCAACAGCGATTCGGCCGCCGCAGCTCTCGCCGATTGCGCCGACCGTCTCGACGTGGTGAATCCAGCCTATATTTCGGTCACCTACGGCGCCGGAGGCTCGAGCCGGGAGCGGACCTTCGCCACCATCGAGCGGCTGCAGTCGACGATTTCGTCACCGGTTGCCGGGCATCTGACCACGGTGAACGCCACCCGGGCCCAGACCCTGGCCGTCATCGACCGCTACCTGGAGATGGGGGTCCGTCACATCGTTGCCCTGCGCGGTGACCCGCCGGCCGACGCCACCGGCCGACCCGACGCGGCGACCAAGGGCGTTGGCTACACCACAGCGACCGAGCTCGTGGCCGCGGTGCGGGCCCAGGCCCTGAAACACACGGACGATCACGTCACCATCTCGGTTGCCGCCTATCCCGAGGTGCACCCGAAAGCTCGCTCGGCCGAGGCGGATCTGGCCAATCTGGCCGAGAAGATCGAGGCTGGGGCCGACCAGGCGATCACCCAGTTCTTCTACGACAACGGAAACTACCTCGAGTTCCTCGCCCGCTGTCGAGAGGCCCGCATCTCGGTTCCCATCGTGGCCGGGATCATGCCGGTGACGTCATTCACCCGGGTCTCCAACTTCGCCGAGCGCTGCGGTACCCACATTCCGGAGTGGATGACCGATCTCTACCGCGGACTCGACGAGGCACCCGACGTGCATCAACTGGTATCGGCCACGCTCGCCGCCGAGCAATGCCGGGAGCTGGCCGAACACGGTGTTCATCGATTCCACTTCTACACCATGAACCGTCCGGAACTGACCCTGTCGACCTGCCGGCTCTTGGGTTTCGGCCGTCCCGCACAGGTTGACGCCGCGGGCCGAGCCGGAGCGGTCGAGACCGGCGGCCACGCTCAGGCCTCCTGATTGAGCGCCAGGATGTCGTCGGTGAGGACGTCGATGTTGCCGACGGAGTCGCCGGCGCCGACCTCGGAGATGTCGTCGGTGGACCGACGCCGGGAACGTGGCAGCGGCTGGCCGATGAAGGCGGACATCCGTTCCACCGGCATCGGCCGGCCGAAGTAGTAGCCCTGACCGAACTGGAACCCCATGGCCCGGAACAGCTGGGCGTGCTCGGCCGTCTCGACCCCTTCCGCCACCACCGGCAGTTCCAGCATTTCGCAGATGTGAAGCGTGGCTCGGACCAGCTCCAGTGCTTTGCGCGACGAGCTGGTCGAGCCGGTGAACGTACCGTCCATCTTGACGGCCCCGATCGGGAGCTGGCTGAGGTTCTTGAGCGACGAGTGGCCCGTCCCGAAATCGTCGAGCGCGATCGTGACGCCGATCCCGGCGACATCGGAGAGCACCGGGGCGACACGCTGGAGGTCCTGATCGTTGCCGACCTCGGTGATCTCCAGCGTCAGCAGTTCCGCTGGAAAGCCGCTGAGTCCGAGCACCTGGTCGATCTCGGCCGGCAGCGTGTCGACGATCGACAGGCGGGACAGGTTGATGCTGAGCGCCATCGGCCCGACGTCGGTCTGGAAGTGCTGCAGGGCGTCGCGGGTTGCCTGCCGTAGGACGTAACGGGTGAGCCGCTGAATCATCTGGCAGCGTTCGACCTCGTCGATGAACATCTCCGTCTGGATGATGCCGAAGCCGGGGTGGTCCCAGCGCACGAAGGCTTCGAGTTTGGTGGCGAGACCGGTGGCCAGATCGACCTCGGGCTGATACACGATCCGAACCTTCTGCTGGGCGAGAGCGTCGAGCAGGTCCCGCCGGATCGCTCGGCGAATCTCCAGGTTGCGGCGGGCGGCGGGATTGAAGATGCAGACCGGTTGCTGATGGGTGCGTCGGGCCTCGTACATGGCGATGTCGGCGTGCCGGAGCAGCTCGTTGCCCGAGACCTCACCGCGACGGATCACCACCCCCAGCGTGATCCGGATCGGAATCGTCGCGCCGTCCACGACGAAGTGCCGACCTCGGATCGACACGATCCGATCGATCGTTCGGCGCAGATCCTCGTCGTCCGGCAGCGCTGGAAGGAGAATGCCGAACTCGTCGCCACCGAGACGGGCGACCAGACCACTGTCACCGACCGACTCGGCCAGGTGATCGGCCACCAGTCGCAAGGTTTCGTCGCCGGCGAGATGTCCGTGGAGGTCATTGATCGATTTGAACCGATCGATGTCCACGATCATCACGACGAGGTTGGATCCACTGCCGGGTCTACCGTTCGAGGTTCCCTTGTCGGCGGCCACCGCCTGGTCCAACGCCTCCACGAAGGCCGAGCGATTGCCGACGCCGGTCAGCTGATCGGTGTGAGCCTTCTGGTGGAGAATCTCCTTGAGTACCCTCGACTCCTCCAGCTCGGCCATCACCTCCCGGGTGCGCATACTGCGCCTGCGACTGGCGTCGAGGGTGCGGCCGTGTTCGAGCGTGAGATCGTGCGGGGCGAAGTCATCCTCCGTCAGGCCGAGGTCGTCGAGTCGGAGTAGCTCCTCGACGCCGAGCGATCCGGCGAAGGAGACACCGCTGTCGAGCCGCAGAAAGCTCCCGACCAGCCGAACCGGCGGATCGATCAGGTTCAACGACACCGGCACGCCACACCAATGTCCCACAGGCGCTCCGGGATCGAAGCCGGACAGAAGCTTAACGTCGAACAACGCTTCGACGGTCAGGCCGACGAGGTGGTGGCCGGCCAATTTGACAAGCGCGGGGCCGGCGCTGATGACCTTGTGGTCGGCGTCCACCACAAACCCGTAGGGAAAGGCTTGGTCATAGATTTGTGGATCCAACGGGCAGGCCGCCTCGCAACTCGACGTCGTGCGACCCGTCGGCTCCAGTGCTGTGCGAGTGCCGGGACGAGCGGGTCGTCCCTTTTGAATCGGACTCCCGGGGCTACGTCTTGAGTTCGAGCACGATCGCCGACTCCGACACCGACGCCTGCCCGATCAGCGCCTTCAGCTCGTCGACAAGATCGCCGTTGCCGCCGAGGTGCGCCTCGGGATTGCTGAGCGAGATGCTGAGGACCTCGGGGCGCCACTTCGCCAGCATGCTGATCCGGCCCGGCCCGAGCAGGGCGTTGACCGAGGCGTCGACTGCGGAGCGCAGCCTTTCGACCGTGGCAATGTCGACGCCGAGCCGCAGGGCGAGGCCGGCCACCGCGACCCGACCGATGCGGGTGAAGGCCGGGGAGGCCGGAAACGACACCTTGATCTCGTCGGCGGTGCCATCGTTCATCGCGTCGGGTTCCGTCTCGTTGACCTCGTTGTCATGGAAGCTGCCACCGCTGATCGGGCGTTGACGACCGGAAGGCGAACGCCGTTTGCGGTCGTAACGGTGATACTACTGCCTCCGGTGCCGCGTCCAAGCACCCGTCGGCGCCCGGTCTGGTTTCCCTACTCACGGGTGACCTCGGCGGGGTCCCGGTCAACGCGCAGGCCGCGATAGACGGGATGCCGCAACATCCCGTCGGGCGGCCACTCGGAGTATTCGACTTCCACGACCACTGTCGGCTCGACCCAGACGGGGCGTTTCTCGAGCGGTGGGACCTCGGCGAAAGGGGGGTCGTCGGTCACGACCAACAGCTTCTCGAGGCGGTTGCGTTCGACCTCGGTCAATCCGGATCCGACCCGGCCCGCCATCACCAGGCGCCCGTCGTTCCAGACCCCGACCATGAGCGAACCCAACTGCTTTTCGAGCGATCGCCGGCCCTCCAGCCAGCCGCCGACCACGAACTCCTGGCGGCGCCGGATCTTGATCTTGCGCCAGGCGTTGCTCCGGACCCCGGGCTCGTAGACGCTGTCGAGCCTCTTGACCACGATGCCTTCGAGGTCGCGCTCGTTGGCGAGTTTCAGCAGCGCCTCCGGGTCGTCGTCGACGAAGGGCGGGGTGCGCCAGTTGGCGCCGTCGGGGAGCAGATCGTTCAGTAGCCGCCGCCTGGTCCGGTAGGGGAGGTTGACAAGCGGGTTGCCGTCGAGGCGTAGCAGGTCGAACACGATGTAGACGACCGGGTGGGCCTCGACGAGTGCGGAATGAGGACGATCGATGTGAATGCGTTGTTGGAGTCGGCCGAAGGAGGGTCGGTCACCCTCGAAAACGACAACCTCGCCGTCGAGCACGGCGTCGGCATGAAGGGCCTCGGCGAGACCGGCGAGTTCGGGGAACGAACCGGTGACATCGCGCCCGTTCGACGATCGCAACACGATGGTCGGGTCGCCTTCGTCGTCGGTGGCCGCCTCGACGGTCGCCTGGATTCGCATGCCGTCCCACTTGATCTCCGCCGCCCACCCCGGATCGGTGGGCACGCGGTCGGCCGATGTCGCCTTCATGGGGGGAATCCAGTCGGTCCGGAAACTCGATCGGGACGAGTCGGTCACGCCCTGAGAGTACCGCCGGGCCTCGTGCCGGGCGGGTTTTGTCGACCTACCTACTGGTCGGTAGGCTGGCAGAATGGTCCGAGACGCTGACGTAGATCTCCTGCACGAGCTCGAAGGTGAGGTCGAACGACTCCTCGAGCGTCACTACAGCGCCACCAAGATGTGGCACCCGCACAAACTGGTGCCGTGGAGTCGCGGTGAGGACTTCGACGACGACTATGAATGGTCGCCCGAGGAGGCCAACGTGCCGGCCGAGGTTCGCAGTGCCCTGTTCGTCAACCTGCTGACCGAAGACAACCTGCCCTATTACTTCCGTGACATCGAGCGCATGTTCGGCGCTGATGGACCCTGGGGGGAGTGGACCCGGCGGTGGACCGCCGAGGAGGCCCGCCACGCCGCGGTGATCCGCGACTACCTCACCGTGACCCGTACCATCGACCCGGTCGAACTAGAGGAAGGGCGAATGGTCCAGATGTGCGGCGGAAAGGTTCCGCAGCCGCCTTCCTCGATCGACGGTCTCGTCTACGTAACCCTCCAGGAGCTGGCGACCCGCATATCGCACCGCAACACCGGGGCGCTGCTCGAGGATCGGGCCGGCTACGACATCATGCGTCGAGTGGCCATAGACGAGAACCACCACTTCCTCTTCTACCGTGACGCCGCGGCCGCGGCCATGGAGATCGACCCCAGCCAGGCGGTCGAGGCGATGGAACGCCAGGTCATCGGTTTCGCCATGCCGGGAGAGGGAATTCCGGCGTTCACGGCCCACGCCCGGGTCATCGCGTCGGCCGGTATCTACAACCTGGCCGTCCACCACGAGCAGATCCTCGAGCCCATCGTGGTCAAGTTCTGGAACCTGCCCGGTCTGGAGGGCCTGACCGCCGAGGCCGAGCAGGCTCGGGAGCGGGTCATGGCCTACATCGACAAGTCGGCCCGCGTCGCGGCCCGTCTCAAGGAACGTCAGGAGGCCCGGGAGGCCGTGTCGGCCTGAGGTCGGCCCTCGGCGGGGAGCCGGTCACGAATCGGTCGTCCGTCAAGCCGAAACGGGGGAGAGTTCGGCGAGTTCCGACTTGAGCCGGGCCTCGTCGTAGCGGAAGAACAGCAGGGCCGCGAAGATGTAGAGGGCCATGCCGACGACGCCGGTCAGGCGGATGCCCAGGTCGTCGCCGACGTCACGGCCGAGCGCCGCGAACAGAGCGAACACGATCACCGCGAACGTCTGGCTGATCTTCTGCAGGAAGGTGCGGGCGGCGAAGAAGCTGGCCGCGGTGGCGGTGCCCTCGGTGAGGGTCGAGTGCTCGGCGATGTCGGACAGGATCCACTGGGGGAGGATGCTGAGGGCGGCGAACGCGAACGCGAACACCACCACGACGATGACGGCCTGGGCCAGGTTCGGCAGCGGCACCTTGCCCAGGAGGGTGATCATGAAGAAGTCGAAGGCCGAGATGGCGAAGGCGCCGATGACCATGCGCTTCCCGCTGTGTATCTTCGCCTGCCGGTTCACGAACGGGTAGAGCCCGGTGGCGACGACGATCATGATGAGGGTGAGCGGAGCGGCCAGCGCCTGATCGAGTTCGAGCAGAACGGTGACGTAGAACAACATGCCGGTCTGGATGATCATCAGTCCGCCGAAGTAGGCGAAGTCGGCGGCGGCGTAGTAGCGGAAGAAGCGGTTGTTGGCGATGATCGACAGCACCTGCCGGGGTGGCACGCCGGCCGGTTGGGAACGGGCCCAGCGCGGCTCGTCGACGGCGAACACCGGCACGTACATGGCGAGCACGCCGATGACGACGACGATGCCGGCGGCGGCCTGCCACGACCGGAGCACCTCGAACCCGGCGTTCTCGAGGATCCCGGCCACGAACGGGGTGGTGGCGGCGACGACGATACCGACGGCCCACGCCACCGACGTCCAGGTCGCCAGGTCCAGCCGCTCCTCGGCTGTGTGGCCGAGGTCGGCCACCAGCGAGAACGCCGGGGTCACATAGGCGGTCAGGGCGACGTAGAGGACGACCTGGGCGCCGACCAGCCACACGATGTTCCAGCCGCTCGTGTCGGCGACCGGCGGCACGAACAGGGCGAAGGTGGCCAGACCGGCCGGCAACGCACCCCAAGCCATGAACGGGATGCGCCGGCCCTTGCGATGGGTGGAGCGGTCCGACAGCACGGCGATGGCCGGGTCGGTGACCGCATCGGCCAGTCGACCCATGGCGGCGAGGAGCACCACGGCGTTGAGGACGAACAGGAACGTCTGGTCGGACACGAGCTGGGGGAGACCCGCGTTGTCGGGCGGCAGGTAGAAGAAGACGAGGATCAGCCCGAGCAGATTGACCAGCACCGACATGCCGCCCTGGCCGACGGATACGGCCACGATCACCGACTTCGGTAGCGGTTCGTCGACGGCACGAACCAGGCGAGCGGACGGATCGGCAACTGGTTTGATCGCTTGCTCCGTGTCGTCCACTGGCCCTGAGTGTACCGGTGGGTTGCGAGCCGGTCGAAATCTTCACAGGTGGGTGAAGGACCCAACCGGCAGTGGGTCTACAAGAGGCGCTGCATCAGCGCGACGTCGTGCCAGCGGCCGAACTTGCGGGCCACCTCCCGCTCGACGCCGACGAGCTCGAAGCCGTGGCGTTCATGAAGGGCCACGCTGGCCTCCTGGGGGCCGACGATGCGAGCGAACATGGCGTGAAAGCCGCGGGTCTGGGCGGCGTCGACGAGGGCGGCGAGGAGCGCCCCGCCCACCCCCTTGCCCTGGTGGCCCTCGGCCACGTAGACCGAGTCTTCCACCGACGTCCGGTAGCCCGGCCGGTCCCGATAGAAGCTGAGGCTGCCGAAGCCGATGACCTCACCGTCGCCGCGGTCCTCGGCCACCAGTACCGCCAGGCCGCCGGACCGGGCGTCGATCCAGGCGCGCTGCTGGTCGACGGTGCGGGCCACCAGATCGAGGGTACGGGTCGATTCGAGGACCTGAGGGTTGTAGATGTCGTTGAGGGCTCGGGCGTCGTCGAGGGTGGCCAGCCGTATCAGCATGGCCGATCAGGATATCCCCCCGCCATTCCGTACTGTGCGCCGTGGGCCCGGGTTGTCGGGCGTCGGGCGCACAGGTCGCCGGCGGGAATGGAGGCGATCCCGGGGCCGGATCCGGCCTGGTTTCGCTCCGCCTCCGGCGACCTGCGACGATGAAGGTACCGGCCGACCGAATCCAGGGGGGATCGCCGTCATCGGGTCGGGTCCGAGCAAAGGAGTAGGGGTTCATGTACAGCGCCGATGCGGAGAAGTTCCGGTTCGATGCCGAGTTCGGCAAGGGGTTCGAGGGCGAGCGGGTGTTCATCACCGGCGCCGGGAAGGATGGAGGCATCGGCCAGTCGTTTGCCCTGGCTGCCGCGCTCAACGGTGCCGAGTCCGTCGGCGTGCATTTCCATCGCAGCTTTCAGGACGCCTTCGATCTGGTGGCCGAACTCGAGAAGCACGGGGTCAACGCCTTTCCCGTACAGGCCGACGTCACCAATCCCCGCGACTTGTGGGCGTCTCGCACCTACGTCATCGAGCAGATGGGCGGTCGGCCGCCGAGCCTCGTCATCTGCAACTCCGGTTTGACCGAGAGCGGCTACTCGTTCGGCCGGGCGTTGAAGCCGAAGGAGGAGGAGTCGATGGCGATGCGGCGGGCCCGGGTCCGTCAGCACTTCATCGACTCGCTCGACGAGTCCCGACTCGTGCTCGACACCAAGATCGACGGCTTCCTCGGCTCCACCCACCTGTGGGCCGGAGAGGCCGTCTATCACGAGGAGCCGCTGCGGATCGTCTACGTGTCGTCGCGCCAGGCCATCGACCCCGGCCCGGCTGTGCCCGGCTACGCCATCTCCAACTGGGCGGTGCTGATGTTGCCCCGGGTACTGGAGGTGAACCTGGGGCGCTCGGCCGAGTTCGTGTCGGCGTGTTCGGTCATGTTCCCGTTCGTGCGAACTGACATGACCGACGAGTACGCCTCGAACGAGCGGGTGTTCGGCCGCTGGCAGCCCCGCATGCTGGAGACCCACGAGTGCGCCGAGGCGTTCGCTCAGCTCATGTCCCGGTCGAACGACGAGATCGACAAGGGCATGTTCGAACTGCTCGTCGACGACGGTGATTCCGAGGGCGAGATCGTGGTTACGTGGCGGCAGGTGAACTTCAACATCGACGAGGCCGACCTCGACTGGAGCAGCGGTTCGCCCCTGACGTACTGACGCTGATCCGCCGCCACTCGCCCTGCGGGGGGTCTCCCGGCCGACGAGGCTCACCGTGGCAGCCGCGCCGGGGTGAATAGCCAAGGTGGGCAATATTGTTTACTATGAGATGTCGACAGCGTGAACGCTCAATAATGGCACCACCGAGAGGAACCAGGTGATCGGGTCAGAGGGCGCAAGCCCCGACATTCTCGGAATTGAGATGACCCCGACGGTCGTTCGAGCGGTCAGACTCGACCGCGACGCCCGCTCGGTGATCGGCGCTGCGGAGTGCCCCGTGCTTGCCGTCGGTGATGCCGTCACCCTCGATCCGGCCTCGATCGGGCCGGCGCTCGACGAGGTCATGTACCAGCTCGCCGTCGACGACCGCGGTGAACATCTCGCCGGTGTTTCGATCGGGCCGCCCCGCGCCGGGGTCGGAAGTGGCCCGGCTCTGCCGGCCTGGCTTGAGCATCGAGCCCGCCAGCTTGGCGAGAACATGGTTTGCGCCGGGAAACTCGGGATTTCGTTCTGCCCGCAGCGTGCCCTCGACACGGCGATCATGATCTGCGAGCAGGCCAACATCACGGTGAGCCGCATCGATTTCGCCCCCGTGGCCGCCGCCCGCACCCTGCAGCCCGGCACCGACACCGTGACGGTCGGGTCCGGTCGCGGCTGGCGAGCCCGTCTGCGTGATGACGAGGTGCTGGAGGCGCTGGAGCACGACGAGATCGCCGCTGACGATCCGCTTCAGGTCATCACGCCCGACGGCGTCGGTGTGTCGATCGACGAGTTCCACGGGGTGTCCGTCGACCCCGGTGTCGGTATCGGCACCGATGACGACTTCGGCCACCTGGCAGCGGCCGTCGGCGCGGCCATCGGCGTGGTCGATGGGAGTTCGGGCAATCTGCTCGACGGAGACACCGTGCGCGGCCGTTCGATGCCCTCGGCGTTCGTCGAGTCCGCCGGCGTGTTCGGGGCAGGTTCGGATGCGTTCGGCAGCCGGACCACGGTCGACCTGGTGCGTTCGCCGGGTGAGTCGGAGAGCCGCTCGGTCATTCGCCGGGTTGGCACCGTCGATCCGCCCGGGTCGGACTCCGGTCTGCTCGTCGGCGCGGACGATCCGGTTGATGACGCCACGCTGAGCTTCCGCGACAGGGTCGGAGATGCGGGAGCTGGCACTGTTGCGGCGTCCGCTGTGACGTCGGCTCAAGCCGACCCCGGCCGCCAGACGGGTCTCGAGGTCCACCCCGACGACCCGATTCAGTACTTCAGCCCCGAGCCTGGGGCGGAGCGCTCGATGGAGGGCCGAGGCGTGAACATGGCCCTGATCATCGCCGCGCTCGTCATCTTCTCGGTGGCCGTCGCCATCGGCATCCTCGTCACCCAGGGCTAACTGGTCGCCTCGGGGGACGCCGCCAGATGGCCAGATAGGTGCTCGCCCGCTCCCACCCGATCTGGCAGATTCCACGCACACCGTCCGCGCGCTGATCTCGCCAGATCGTCTCCCCATCAGCGCGGCATCGTCCCGGGACGGCCCTCCTGCCCGCTGTCTGAGTTTGCGAAACTTGGGGAAAGTGGTTGGTCGGCTGGTCAGGGCGTGGCAGACTTTGATCCTGCGTTCGTGCCTGACGCTCTCGTGTGAGTGCCCGACCGTACCAGCCTCCTTAGCTCAGTCGGCAGAGCG
This sequence comes from Acidimicrobiia bacterium, assembly GCA_029863385.1. Lineage (GTDB taxonomy): Bacteria > Actinomycetota > Acidimicrobiia > Acidimicrobiales > SZUA-35 > JAHELU01. Next base: position 5,812 of record JAOTVU010000068.1, on the reverse strand, counting down.
TTTCCATGGTAAGGAAAAGGTCGAGAGTTCGATTCTCTCAGGAGGCTCTGAAAGCCCGCTCCTCTAGCGGGGCTTTGCGGTTCTGGCATTGATCGGCGCCGAAGGCGAACTGATAGCCAGGCTGGCTAGCAGCCGGCCGTGGTCCCGGAAGAATCGGGCTCGTCAGATTGGTTCCACTTCCACTGCCGCTACGACGATCTGCTGATCGCTGAGTTCGACCGCCACAAAGGTTGCCACAACCACGGGATCCCGAGCCGGGTAGACGCGGAGATAGTAGCGGACGGCTTCGTCGTCCCGGTCACGGGCAAGTGTTGGCCATGCGCCGGCTACGGCAAGAAGGACATCGACGGCGGCATCCTGATCGAAGGCTTCGAGGGCTTCTGGGTATGCGGCCAGCGCAGCTTCGAGCTGGGCCGGGAACGTCTCGTTGTAGATTGCCCACCGCGTGTTGGACGACACGCGCAGAGCACGCCAGTTGATCGGTGGCATCGCTTGAGTTCGGCTACTGGTCGTCGTTCGTTGAGCGGAGCCTTGTAGCGGCGGATCGCCCGGTTCTGACGATTCTCTCTCGATATCGTTTCAAGCGACTGGGGTCGGTAACGATGGCATTGAGGTCATCGAACGCTACTTCGGCGCCCCATCGCTTGTCCGGTCGGTTGCCATCGACGTGAGGAACGGCCATGCACCTACAGTACACCCGATCGTGCCGCCGGAGGGAGTGGGGTCGCCCCGTCAGAGCCTTGTAAAACCGGGCGTCGCTCGATCCCGAGCGGCGGCTGACCCCATACGGCACGATAGTGGGCCTAGGATCGCACGATGCGCAACAAAACGAGTGCTGGACAGCTGACTCGGGGCTGGTCGTGGATGTGGTCGGCGATCGTTGTGGCGAGCACTTTGGCCGCAACCGCCTGTGGCGAGGCTGAGCGGCTGATCGAGGATCAGACCGGTAATACGATCGATCTGTCTGAGATCGATCTTTCCAATGTCACAATCCCGGACCTGAACGACCCTGACTTCTCGATGCCCGACGTAGTGGATCCCAGACAGGTGGCACCGGAGTTGAACATCGACATCGAGAACCTTACGATCGAGGCGCCCGACACTCCCCAGATCCGGTTCCCCGACGCCATCACGATCACGTTGGAGCAGATCACCAGTGATTCGGTGACTGTCGCTGAGACCGAAGACGAGACGATCTACACGGTTGACGGCACGGTCATGTTCGATTTCGACCGGGCCGATCTGCGGCCCGAGGCGATCGACATCCTTAAGCAGATTCATGCTGCGATCGAGGACCGTGGCCTCGGCGGCACGATAGAGGTCGCCGGTCATACCGATGCAGTTGGATCGCCGGAGTACAACCAGGGTCTCTCCGAGCGTCGCGCCGCCGGGGTGGCCCTGTGGTTCCGCCAGCGGGTTCCGGCAGACCAGGTGATCGTCGCTGTCGGCTACGGCGAATCTCAGCCTATTGCGCCCAACTACCTCGACGACGGCGCGGATGACCCAGTGGGCCAGGCACAGAACCGACGGGTCGAGATCATCGTCAATCGCTGACTGTGTGGCTACACACCGTGACCGGCCCTGTCGTGGGGTATCGCTTTGACCATTTCCCGGTCCATCGACCCGCCGTCGGTCTCGACCTAATCCACCCGTACAAGGTCGGAGAGCTCGAGTTACTCTCGTCCGGCGCTGTGCTTGATTGGCGGCGGGCGGGGTAGCACGTCGTCCCTCTCCGAATGATCGGGCTGGGCCGAGACTCGTGATAGCCAGATTGCTAGCCACAGCCACCCGATCGGTGCCTGTCGGTTTCCATCGGCGCGGCCAATTGGTCCGTTGAATCAGGCACGTGCCGACGGCCACCGACGCTTGCCGACATCACCAGAAGCCATGGTAAGGAAAAGGTCGAGAGTTCGACACTCTCAGGAGGCTCGCAGTTTGCCCTGTTCATGGCGTTGCGCCAGAGTGACCTGGGCTCTGTGTTGATCCAGAACCGTAGCCATTGTGGCTGCGGTTGATCTTTTCCAGGTGTGCAATGGTGTAGGTTCGGGGGAGCCGCAGCGGCAACTGGACGTGACGTCGTGATCGAATGGTTTGGCCTGGCTGCTCAACCTACTTCGCTCTGAGCTGGCCGGGGTGTCAGACAGATCGGCTATTCTGGCTCCATGACCATCGAACCCGAGGAATCGATGGCGCCTGACGTTCGGGCTACCCTGCGAGAGGCATCAGAACGGGCAGAGGCGGCTTGGGCGTCACTTCAGGAACGCAGGTCGAGCTTCGGTACGCACCCCCTCAGCGATCTTCTCGAAGGTGCCATGCCGGACGTAGGGGCTCGCCGCGACGACGTCGCTTGATCCACCCGATCAGTAGATGCCACGGCCGGTCAAGGTCGAAGACATTGCCTTGGAGGCCATCGTCCGTTGCTGGGCTCCGGCCGCGACCAGCCGCTGGCCAGGCTCACTCCCAGGGAGCGAGACGTTCTCGAGCTGATGGCCGAGGGCCGCACCAACGCGGGGATCGCGGCGCGGCTCTACTTCGCCGATCGCACGGTTGAATCCCACATATCGAGCATCATGACCAAGCTCGGGCTGCACGAGTCGACGGAGAACCGCCGGGTGCTTGCGGTCCTCACCTGGCTGGGCGTTCGGGCCGCCTAAGGCTGGCCGGGTCCCGGGCGCCCTGGGTTCGTTTCGCGCCACGTGTCGCCAGGTGCTCCCCACCGGTTGTCGCAGGAACCGCGTTGGCTGAGTCGATGTTCGACGAAGTGTCAGCGCAGGCCGTGCTGGGGCTTCCGGCTCAATCGGGATCGACGGTGAGGGCGTCGAGCAGGTCGAGGCTGCTCAGGATCCCGACCACCTCGGTCTCCCCGTCCACCTCGTCGCTCACCAGCAGGTGGTGGGTGCGGCCGGCGATCATGACATCGGCCGCCTTTCGCACCGATGTGTCGACGTTGATTGACACCGGGGTCGGTGTCATCACGGTGGCGATGGGTTCGCGGTCGGGCCAAGTGTCCAACAGGTCGGTGCTGGTGACGATGCCGTGCACGTCGTTGCCGTCCATCACCAGCACGGCGTGAACGCCGACGGACAACATCACGTCGCGGGCGCGACCCACGGTGTCGCCGGGCAGGATGGACAGCAGATCCTCGGTCATCAGGTCGGCAACCGTGGCCGGCGGCCGGTCGGACCGCCTCACGGCCACCACCCGGTGGTCGTCGACGACGTCACGGTCGTTCCTCGGGAGTCGTTTGCACGATGATTCGCTCCACTGCCATCACCTCCGGCGCCATCTCGTCGTCGACGATAGGAAACCGGCGCGCCCTCCACCAGGGTCGGAGGTCCCGAGGTGCCTGTCGCCGGCGAAGAAGGTGACGCTCGTCCCTGGACGCGATCGGGTTCTGATGCTTGTCAACGCCCACATCAACGGTCTGGTAGGCGCACAAGCGCCGGTGATCCATCTTCGACGATGGATTGCCCGATGTCGACATCGTCGGTTTCGATGACCCGGATCGACTGGTTGTGGTCGTCGCTGGGCGTGAGCCTCGCCCGGTGAATGGCCGCTGTGGTACTGCGGCGTGTGCGAAGGACAGCCGGGAGGTGGGTCTGGTTGATCTCCCAGCGTTTGATCAGCAGGTCACGCTTCGGGTGATCCGCACAGGGTGGAAGTGTCCAAGGCCGATCTGTGGGATTGGGTGGTGGACAATCGAGCATGCCGAGAACGCTCCCGCCGGTCACCGGTTGACCACCAGGGCTGGTCGGTGGGCCACGCGCCAGGTCGGCAAAATACGGTGCCCAGGTACCCCACGGCCCCGCGCCCAGGTTGGACGGTGTCGTTTGTCTGTCAGCAGCCGGTTGCGGCTTGAAGGACCCGGCACGCCTCGGCCATGCGCGCCGCCGGAAGTGACGCAACTCGACGTCGAAAGCTCTGGCGCGGGATCGTGTGGATGTTGTCGAAGTTGACGACGCTTTCGGTTGGGACACCGTCGGCGGTGGTCAACTCGAGTTCGGAAACGAGTCCCCGTCTCGTTCGGGTGAGCGCAGCAACGACGACGGATCCGATGCGACCCGCAACAGGGTCACGTGTGAGAACAAGGACTGGTCGGTCGCCGCCGGGCGTAGCAGCGAACCACACGTCACCGCGCTGCATCGGCCCAGTCCGACCAGTCTTCTGCGGGCCCCCAGTCTGCGATGTCGGCGAGTGCTTTCTCGCCTTCATCGAGCGGTGTGGCCGCCCATCGATCGGCGTCGCCCTCCGCCGCGAGGCGGTCAAGATGACGACGAAGGGCCTCGCGGAGAAGCTCTGACCGGTCGACACCGAGTGCATCGGCCCACCGCTGAGCATCGGCAGCTTCCTGCGCGTCGACCCGAAAACTGAGCATTGTCATACGATGAATCTAACATGTATGACATCGGGTTTCCACCAGCCGGTGGACGCAAACTGGTGCCGTGGCCGGGTGCGTTCCCCCGCCGACGAAGCCTTGCGGCAAGCCTGAGTCGACCTGCCTCTATTCATGCCAGCGATCGTTAGCGACGCAACCACCTTCGATTTGGCCGAACCTGCAAACACCTGCACGGACCGGGCAGGCATGTTAAGGAAAAGGTCGAGAGTTCGATTCTCTCAGGAGGATCGTCCGAAACCCGCCAGATCTGGCGGGTCTTCTCGTGCTCGGGCGGCCACTCGGTCCCTGGCCGTCCGCGGCGGAGGCCGCCGGTGGCTCGCCGCGGCCCCGTGCGAACGGTCATAATCGAAGAGGAGTGGAAGGGGGACCGAGGACGTGTGGTCCATGCTCGAGATCATGGTTGGGGTGCTCTATCTCGTTGGGGCCGGCTTCAACTTGGTCTACACGCTGCGACACGCCGAGAGCTTCTTCACCGACTTCGTGAAAGGAGCGTGGTTGCGACCGGCCCGGAGATTCGTCACGTCGCTGATCGTTCCCAACGGTGTCGTGTTCACCCTTGCGCTCATTGCCTTCCAGATCGCGGTCGGGGTCGCCATCCTCAGTCGGGGGAGTGCGGCAACGTTGGCTTTGGTCGTCGGTGCGGTGTTCGCCATGGTCGTCTCGTTGTTCTCCTCACCGGGGGGAACGGTGGGGAACCTCGCTCTGGCGGCGATTCAGTTGGTGCTGGCCGGTGCCCGCTGAGTCCTCCCACGCCCGAATGGTCCACCATCGCAGGCTCAGCTCAGGGACCTGGATGCTGGTTGTTGGGCTCGAGGACGATGACGGGCAGTACCCGGTCGGTCCGTGCCTGGTAGGTGCGGAGCGCAGGGAGTTGATGGATCATCCGGGTCCACAAGACGTCTCGCTCCTCGAGCTCGGCGATTCGGGCCAACGCCGTGAACTCTTCACCACCGATCCTCACTCGGAAATGGGGATCCCGGTCGAGGTTGCGGAGCCAGCCCGGAGGCCGATCCGATCCGAGGTTTGCGCCACATATTGCGATCGTCTTCCCGACTTCGAGATAGCTCAATGGTGTCGTTCGTGCCCGGCCGGTCGTCCGACCGATGGTGGTCAGCAACAGGATCGGCGCCTTTTTGATCTGACCCCCGATCCGACCATTGGTGGCCCGGTAGAGCCAGACGTGGATACCGGTGGCTGTCCTCAGCAGGCGCTTCATTGGTACGAGGGGTGGTATGTCGGCAACGGCTGTGCCGCACGGGTGATCCGGCTTGCGGCGTGGAGCCCGGTGACGAAGGCGTCTTCGAGGCCACAGATATTGTGGTCGCCGATCAGGTAAAGGTTGGGGGCTTGTTCGCAGTCGAGCAGTGCGTCGCCGACGAGGTTGAACGCCGGGTTCCAGTCGTGGTGCTCGACGAT
>JAOTVU010000212.1 GCA_029863385.1 Acidimicrobiia bacterium | reverse complement strand
GCCACCATCACCGTTGGTGTCGCCATCGTGGCCGAGGCGACGCTGTCGTTCCTCGGCGTCGGGCTGAAAGTGCCCGCTGTCTCCTGGGGTCTGCAACTCTCGGTGGCCCAGGGCCGGCTGCAGAACGATCCCCATCTGATGTTGTTTCCGGGCATCTTCCTGGCCGGATTGGTCTTCAGTTTCATCCTGATCGGCGACGCCGTGCGCGACGCCCTCGACCCCAAGCTCCGTTGAGCACCGGACGGAGGAACCGTGTCTGACCCGACCGTGACCAGCGACCCGATTCTGATCGACGTTCCCGACCCGGGGGGCCCGCTGCTGGCCGTCGAGGATCTCGAGGTGGAGTTCCGCACCGACCGGGGAGTGGTCAAGGCGGTCAACGGGGCGACCTGGTCGGTGAACGCCCACGAGACGGTGGCCATACTCGGCGAATCGGGTTCGGGCAAGTCGGTTTCCGCCCAGGCGATCATGGGCATCATCGAGTCCCCACCCGGATTCGTCACCAGCGGTCGGGTCCTCTACCGGGGAGCCGATCTGCTCGCCATGCCCCGCCAGCAACGCCGGGCCATCCGCGGGGCGAAGATCGCAATGATCTTCCAGGACGCACTGAGCTCGCTGAACCCGGTCTTCACCGTCGGGTTCCAGCTGAGTGAGATGTTCAAGGTTCACGAGGGTATGGGTCGCAACGAGGCCAGAACCCGAAGCATCGATCTGCTGGACCAGGTCGGCATCCCGTCCCCCGAGAAGCGATTCGAGTCGTACCCCCATGAGTTCTCCGGTGGTATGCGTCAGCGGGCGATGATCGCCATTGCCATCGCCCTCAACCCCGAGGTCCTGATCGCCGACGAGCCGACCACGGCTCTCGACGTGACGGTTCAGGCCCAGATCATGGACCTGCTGGCGTCGTTGCAGCAGGAGTACGGTATGGCCCTCGTGCTCATCACCCACGATCTCGGCGTGGTGGCCGAGGTGGCCGACCGGGTGAACGTCATGTACGCCGGGCGGATCGTGGAGCACGGCACGTGCCTGGAGGTCTTCACCCGCCCCGCTCATCCCTACTCGGTCGGCTTGATGGAGTCGATTCCGCGGGCCGACATGAAGGGCAACCGGTTGATCCCGATCATCGGCTCGCCTCCCGACCTGGCCAACCTGCCGTCGGGTTGCGCGTTCCATCCTCGCTGTCGGTTCCGCCACAGCAACTGTTTCGACACGGTCCCGCCTGTGGTCGACGTTCCCGGTGACGGCCGCTACGCCGCCTGCCACTACATCGACGAGGTTCGGGAGGCCGAGATCCGTGTCTGATACGACATCGTCGCCGGAGACCGTGAACGAGCCGGAGCCGACCGGCGAGCCGCTGTTGCGGGTGGACGGCCTGGTCAAACACTTCCCGATCCGGCGGGGGATCGTGCTCAAGCGAACCGTCGGTCAGGTCCAGGCGGTCGACGGTGTGTCGTTCGACCTGTACGAGGGGGAGACGCTCGGCCTTGTCGGCGAGTCCGGGTCGGGTAAGTCCACCGTCGCCCGCACGATCCTGCGTCTGCACGAGCCGACAGCCGGCCGGGCCCTCTTCGAGGGTCGGGACCTGTTCGAGATGTCGGCGGCCGAGATGCGCCGCGCCCGTCGCGACATTCAGATCATCTTCCAGGATCCCTACGCCTCGCTCGATCCCCGTATGACGGTGCGCGACATCATCAGCGAGAGCTGGGAAATCCACCGGGACGTCGTGCCCCGCAACGACCGGGCCAACCGAGCCAAGGAGCTACTCGAACGGGTCGGGCTGAACCCCGACCACATCAACCGCTATCCCCACCAGTTCTCCGGTGGGCAGCGGCAGCGCATTGGCGTGGCCCGGGCCCTGGCCCTCGAGCCCCGGATCATCGTGGCCGACGAGCCCGTGTCGGCGCTCGACGTGTCCGTTCAGGCCCAGGTGATCAACCTGCTGGAGGAGATCCAGGACGACTTCGGTCTCTCCTACATCTTCATAGCCCACGATCTCTCCGTGGTCCGCCACATCTCCGACCGCGTCGCCGTGATGTACCTGGGCCGCATCGTCGAGATCGGTACCGAGGACGAGATCTACGAGCACCCGGTCCATCCCTACACCCAGGCGCTGCTGTCGGCCACGCCGATCACGGACCCCGTGAAGGCCCGCCATCGTCCCGACCGCATCCTGCTCGAGGGCGATCTGCCGTCACCGTCGGATCCACCCTCGGGCTGCCGATTTCGCACCCGGTGCTTCCGGGCACAGGCCGAATGTTCGGAAACCGATCCGGAGCTGATCGACCGCTCGGATCACGGCCACCCGTCGGCCTGCCTGTTCCCCGAGGTGCGAACCGCCTGGAGCGAAACCTCCGCCTCCTGACGCAACAACAAATCTCGCCTCGCTAGTGCGTTTGGCTCATCTCCAGGCCGAACCGACCGACGGTTCATCCGTGGGAGGTATCGAGGAGATGAGACCATGGCGACTGCCGGTGCCGGTGATGACGGCCTCGCTGACGGCGTTGTTGTTGCTCGGCTCCTGTTCATCGGATGAAGATGACGCATTCGTCAGTTACGGGTTGGATCCGTCGGCCGATCTGGCCTTCGTCGACGACGATGACACCGCCGGCGACGAGGCCCTCCCCGGGGTCGTCGTGCCGCCACCCGATGACAGCGGACTCCCCCCGGTCACCACCATCCCCGGTCCGGCGGGCGGCGCTCCCGACGGCACCTACACCGGGATCCTGGGCCGCTTGGCCCCCGATGAGGAACTGGTCGGGCCGGCGGCACCGCCCCCGGCGGTAATCCCGGGGCGGCTGCCGCTGACCGGCCTGCCCGGCGCCACCCCGGACCGCCCGGCCATCGTGGTCAAGATCGACAACGGCGCCGCCGCGGTTCCCCAGACCGGCCTGAACGCGGCCGACATCGTGATCGAGGAGGAGGTCGAGGGCGGGGTATCCCGGTTCGCGGCGATCTTCCACTCAAACAGCGCGAGCATCGGACCGGTTCGCTCCGGCCGGACCACCGATATCGCCCTGGTGTCGAGCCTCGGTCGCCCGGTGCTGCTCTATTCGGGCGCCAACGACATGACCGAACGGATCATCCGGGCGCAACCGCACATCGTGAACCACAGTCATGCCACGTCGTCCGGATACTGGCGCGACCAGGACCGCCGGGCACCGTCGAACCTCTACACGCACACCGGGCCCCACTGGGCGGCGGTCGATGGTGATCCACCACCGCCCCAGTTCGCCTATCGCCTCGACGGCGATCCCGTCGACGGGTCGCCGGTTTCCTCGTTCTCCATCAACTACCCGGCCTCGCAGGCTGCATGGACCTGGGAGGAGGACCAGTGGGTTCGGTCCCAGCGGGGTTCGGGGCACGAACTCACCGAGGACGGGCCCGTCAGCGCAGCCAATGTGGTGGTGATCGAAGCCGAACGAATCGGCACCGGGATGGTCGACTCCGCCGGTGGTCCGGTGCCGGAGTTCCTCTATGTCGGCACCGGTCCTGCCACGATCTTCACCGCCGGGCAGCGTATAGACGGGTTCTGGACCAAGCCGTCACTCAGCGCGGTGGCGACCCTCACCACCGACGACGGTCGTGTGATCGAACTCACCCCCGGTCGGACCTGGATCCAGTTGATCGAAGAGGGGTCGGGGTACCTGCGATGACGACCTCGACGTTCGATTCGGCCCGCCTTCTCGCCATCGCCGCCGTTCTGGCCGTGGTGGCCGCCGCTTGCTCGAGTGGCGATGCCACCGACCCGGTCGACGGGAACGCCGATGCAGGGTACTCGCTGGCCTTCGACGACGGTTCCGCCGGGCCACCCGAAGAGACAGATGACGACGAGGAGGACGACGAGTCCGACGACGTCGACGAACGATCCGAGGACTATCTGCATCGCGTCCTGGAAGCTCTCGAAGCCGCCGAGGCCGGGCCCCCGGACACCGCCACGATCAGCACCACCCGGCCCGCCGACGCGTCGTCCGGTGGGGGAGCGCCGTCGTCGGGTGCATCGTCACCGATCTCGGGATCAACCGCAACCACGATCGGTGGTGGCGGGGGCGGCGATACCGCAATCTACACCGGTGTGCTCGGCCGTCTCGGACGCGACGAGGCCGTCGTCGCGCCACGAGCTCCGGCTCCGTCGGTCGCCGCCGGTCATCTACCACTCACCGGCTTGCCGGGGGAGGTACCCAACCGTCCTGCGGCGGTGGTGAAGGTCGACAACGGCCGGCCGGCCCGACCACAGACCGGTCTCAACTCGGCCGACATCGTGGTCGAGGAGGAGGTCGAGGGCGGCGTCACCCGGTTTGCCGCCGTGTTCCATTCGACCTCGACGGCGGTCGGCCCGGTCCGCTCGTCGCGGACCACCGACATCGGCATCATCAACGGCTTCGGCTCGCCATTGCTGCTGTACTCGGGCGCCAACGCCGTGACGGACACATTGATTCGCAACCAGCCGACCGTGCAGAATCGCAGCGCCGCCACCTCGTCCGGCTATTGGCGGTCCTCGGCGCGGCGGGCTCCGTCGAACCTCTACAGCGACACCGGCTCACACTGGGCCAGCGCCACCGGTGGGCCACCACCTGCCCAGTTCTCCTACCGAAGCGATGGCGACCCCGTCGGCGGAGTCGACGACGCCTCGCTCACGGTCACGTATCGGGCGTCCCACGCCGGATGGAACTGGGACGGTACGAAGTGGTTGAGGACCCAGGGCGGCGCCGCCCACCTGACGGCATCCGGTCCCCAGATATCCGCTGCAAACGTCGTCGTTGTCGAGGCCAGGGAGGTGGCGACCGGCATGGTCGACTCCAGCGGGGCGACGGTTCCCGAGTTCGTCTTCGTCGGCGAGGGCAAGGCAACCGTGTTCACGGCCGGCAAGCGCATCGAGGGAGTCTGGAACCGGCCGACGCTGGCGTCGGTCGCAACGCTGACGACGGCCGACGGATCCGTGATCAAGCTGACCCCGGGTCGTACCTGGATCGAGCTGATCCGAGCCGGTGCTGGGATGTTGCGATGAGGTTCGATCGCCGCCGTGGCGTCGTCGCCGCCGCCGTCGCCGCCGTCATGCTCGTCGGGTGCTCCGACCCGGCACCGGAACTCACCGTCGACGAGCGGATCGAGCAGGCCCAGCTCAAACTGGTCGAAGCGGGGACATCACCCGAGGTGGCCGATTGCGTGGTCCGCTTGGCCCGACAGGACCTGCGCGTCGGTCCAATCGACGACCTCACCCGCGACGAGCTGGTGCTGTCCTGCGAGAAGACCCAGGCGCTGCTCGAAGGCGAAGACGAAACCGACGACTCGGATTCGCTGGCCTTCGTCGAGGGCCCGGACACGCTCGGCGACGACCCGGCGCTCGATTCGCTGTGGCTGGCCTGCGAGGAGGGGAGCGGGGCGGCGTGCGATGAGCTGTTCGAACAGGCCCCGGTCGGGAGCGAGTACGCGCGCTTCGGCGTGAGTTGCGGTGATCGCGACGAGGTACTCTTCTGCTCGGAACTCGACGAGGAGATCCCGTAGCGCCTCGTCGGCGTGTCCGGGCCGTCCGCCAGCATCGGCTACGGTCCTTCGGCTTTGACCGGGTCGTCGGTTTGTGGGCCGTCGCACCGTCGATCGGGCCGGGTCGTTGCATGCCGTACGCCGTCGGGGTGGTGGATGTGCAGTGTGCGGTTCTGGGTCAGTTTGATCGACCAGTGTCCTTCGTGGACGGCGTGGTGGTGGCGTCCGCAGAGCGGGATCAGGTCGCACAGATCGGTGACACCACCCTGCTCCCATTCATCGATGTGGTGGATCTGGCACCAGGCCAGCGGGCGATCACACGTGCTCCAGGCACAGGTGCGATAGGTGGCTCGGATGGCCTGCCACTGGCCGTCGGTTGCGGTGCGGTGCCGGCGACCGACATTGATCGGCACGTTCTGCTGGTCGAGCACGATCCGTTGGATTGTCGCATCGCACGCCAGCCGTGAAATCGTCTCCGGTGGCAGGGGATGCCCAGCGCAGGTCTCCCGAACCGATGACGCATGGGCGCCGTTGGTGAAGGTCTCCCAATCCACCACAATGTTGAGGTTGGGTCGACCGCTTCCTCGATCGGCGGCGCCGGTCAACAGCTCATGAGCAGCGGCGGCCGCCAGGCCCGGGGATTTGTTGACACCTCCCTGATTCGCCAGCCGCCCGAGGTGGGCTTCGACGGCGTTGATGATCGACTCGTAGCGCTCGGGGTCGAACTCGGCCGAGATCTTGCCCATGCCGGATCGTTCATCGAACCAGTGCCGCCAGGTTGACGCCGCTTGTTTACGTTTGATGTCGGCCAGCCCGTGATCGCCTTTGATCCGTTCGGCTTCCCGGCGAACCTTGGCCGCGAACACATCGGCAGGATCCCGGCGAGCGGCCTCGATCAACTCGTCGGTATCGAGTTCCTGGTGCTGATCAGGGGTCAGGTCCCTCGCCGCGTTGGTGATGGCGTCGACCTGAGCACCGCCGAGTTCGCCCCGTTCCACTGCGGCACCGACTCTGCTCATCATGGCCGCTGTCTTCGAGCGGGCCGCCTCCCGCCGGGCCGTCGAACCGCGGACCCGACGCCCGTCACCCGACAACATGCCATGGGCATCCGAGCCAGACGGGTCACGACTCTCGACCGCCAGGCGATCAGCG